>DATMBG010000025.1 GCA_035559535.1 Candidatus Limnocylindrales bacterium | reverse complement strand
CCTCCCGCCCCTACACAGGAGAGGGGGACAGGGGGTGAGGGGAGAGGGGGAAAGGAGGGGGTTCAAGCCGAAAATAAGGCTTTTCCCCTTAAATCAAACGAGGATGTTTAACCTGCTTAGCCTGATATCTAGGATTCCTTCCCACGACGGAAAGGGGGAACTTGGAGATTGCCCGGATCCCCAGGCCCCCCATCCCTCACAGGGCTGGGTCCAAAAAATCTACTCCTGAGAGGGGATGGGATGACGGCTCTACTTTCTACGAAGGATGTTTACATATCACGTTGAGCACGGCCTGTCGTTTTTCTTCCCGGACAATTTTTAAAGCCCGCTGAAGCGCAGGGAGAACTTCTTCAGGGTTTTCAACCCGCTCTCCATAGCCCTGATGAGCCTGGATTATTTTTTCATAGTCGGGAGAAGGCTCCAGGTTGCTGAGAGGGAAGTTGTTGGTTTTGACGGCCCAGCCTTGAGGATATAGATCTACCGTAGACCATTTGACGGCACCCCAACATTGATTGTTGAAGATAACTACCAGAATGGGAAGATTCTGGGCCTGGGCAACAAAATGGGCAGCGGTGGGGACTCCAAAAATGTAACTTCCATCTCCTACGGTCGCAATGACCGTTTTATCCGGAGCTGCTAACTTAACTCCCAGAGCAGCCCCAAGACCCCATCCCAGACAACCCGAATGGGGAGCCGCAAAATAGGTTCCAGGGTAACGGTACTGGACCTGGGTTGGTAAAAGGTCGTATTCATTCACAATGATGGTATCCTCATCTTTAGCCTGATTGATACAGTAAGAAAGCCATCGTGGATCGATGGGTTTATCCTCCTTTACTTTAAGGGCTTCTTTTTTCCAGCTCTCCCTCTGCCGATCGTGGATTTCTTGGAGCTTTTTATACCGTTTTTGAATCGTAGATTTCATCTTCGTTCGGTATTTAGCCACTTCTTTAGTAAGCGCCGAGAGGGCTACTTGAGGATCCGCCGTCAAAACAAGATCGGATGGATAGCCTCGGATGGGATAACGGGTATAGAGCGGATCTATCCCGAGATGAATAATTTTAGCTTGTTCGTCTGGTTTACTTACCGAAGGATACCAGGGAACATCGGCTTCGATAACCAAAATGACGTCGGCCTCCTTCAAATAAGGGGTTGAACTATCGGTTACCGAAAATCCCAAATGAAGGGGATGATCGGTGGGAAAATTCATATGGGTATGATTCGATTCGATAACAGGTATAGCCAGAGATTCGGCCAGTTCGACCAGTGCACCTACAGCGGCCGGGTTACGGCCTAAAGCGTCCGTGAGAATGAGGGGGTTTTTAGCCTGAGCCAGGATCTGGGCAGCTTCTTTCATGCGTTCTGGATCTGGATAGAGACGGGACAGGGAACCGGTTATCCCTGCATGGCGGCTGGGGGAATGGAAGGTAATTTCCCGGTGCTCTTCTGCAAGAACTTCCCTGGGCAAGGTGAGATAAACAGGCCCTCGGGGTTCTGTCATGGCAACTTCCAGGGCCCGGTCCACAACGGTCTCCAGTTGGATAAAGTTTCTCAATTCATAATCCCACTTAACAAACTCCCGAAGTAACCCAGCTTGATCAAAGGCTTCCTGAGCCCAGTGGATATAAATATTACGGGCTCCTTTACAACCTTCTTCGGTAATGGGAGTCCGTCCGGCTGTAAAAAAAATGGGAACCCGACTCCTTGCAGCATTTATGATAGCCCCCAGAGCATTGGCAGTTCCTACCGTAACGTGGACCATGACGACCTGGGGCTCTCCTGTTACCAGATAATAACCATGGGCCATACTTACGGCAACAAATTCATGGGGAACCAGAACAGGCTTAGGGTGTGATTTTCCTTCGGCTGCAAATTTAGAGAATGCCTCCACCAGAGGGGCAAAATCGGTTCCAGCATTTCCAAAAAAGTATTTAATACCTCGATCCCTGAGCAGTTCTAAATAGGCCTGCCCGGTGTTTTCAACAGGAATTGTTTTTTTCATGGTTTAAAAAAATATTAACCCACGAGGCTGTGAAAAGTGTGGGAGTGCGGGAGGTAAGAAAGTATGGGAGTATGGGGGTATGGAAGTATGGGGGTGTAAGAAATAGAACTCCCACACACTCCCACACTCCCATACCTTCATACTCCCACACTCCCCCACCCCCACACTTTCCCACTTCCCCACTCCCCACCCCCACACTTTTCACAGCTTCGTGGATTAATGCCAAAGTAGTAGGTTAAACGTCTCGTTTGACATCAAAGGGTTATCTTTCCGGTTTTACCCAAATTCCTCGATCATGCATCAGTTGAATCTGGCGCTGAATGACCTTCTCACGATACTCAGCGTGCTTCATGGGAGCACGGTCTAGATATAAATTCTTTGGATAGATGGGTTGTTCGTAGATTATCTGGTAGAGTTCGGTACGTAGATCTTTCAGCCAATTATCCCATTGGGCACGGGCCCGATGATCTCGTAAGGCTTCAATATCAATTACTCCGGCTACATAGGTCGAACCGGCTCCATATTCCTGTCGACCTACAACCTGACCTTTATAGTTAATAATAAAGGAACGTCCACCAAAGGTATCAATAGGAGTCGTATCTTCAGGAAAAAGATAATAGGTTCCCATATTGGGAGCTATAATATACAGGTTATTATCCAGGGCCCGGGCGCGACTCTGAATTTCAAAAATTTCATTGCCTGTTGCCGGGTGGGGATAAGAAGCACGATATACGACTTCGGCGCCGTTCATCGCCAGGGCCCGGGCGTTTTCAGGATAGGACCCTTCATTGGCCATCATAATTCCTAAGCGACCGATCTCGGTATCTACAACAGGCCAAAAAGCATTGAGATTACGGCCATACTTCTCAATCCACCAGTCATAAATATCGTGGGGACAGACCGAGTGTTCAACGGGAAAAAGTGGAGAAACTTTATAGTGCTTTAAGATGACCTCTCCTCGGGGGTTGAGGATAAAACCAACGTTAAAGAAACGGTCTTTAATATCAGGATGGCGTGCTTTCGCCTGGGCCATGATGAAGATATCGTACTCACGGGCTATCTTGCCTAATTCTTCGGTTTCCTCACCCGGAATATCGATGGCACATTCCCTCGCAAACTGGACATGGTCCAGGTCGAGTACCTCATCGTTGAAAGCCTGAAGGGCCCCCTCTGGAAAGGCGATCAACCTGACCGGAAGATCCAGACTCGACAGCCAAGAAGCCGCCTTTACCAGGTGGGATAAATGTTCAAGATTAATCTTGATATCCGCACGCCTGCGAATGCCGCGTACAGTAGGGATGAGTCCAACTGCAGTGTAAGGTTTTATCATATCCATCCTCCTTGAAGGACCGTGAAAGTATGAAGGCATGGGAGTGTGGAAGTGTGGGGGTGTGGGGGTATGGAAGTATGGAAGTAGGGAGGTATGGAAGTATATTCTTTCCCACTCCCCCACCCTCCCATACCCCAAATTCCCCTGACTCTACACCCTTCAACGATTCCCTTATCACCTGAAAACAAGGTCGTGTCAAAGACTTTTTTCCGTTTTTTTTAAGATCACGTAATTTTCGGGTAATACCTTTTCGCGGTCTTGCAAGATAGGGGGCTGGGTATAGATTATCTCCTGTTCAATAACCGTGGTTATCTCCTCAACCTGATAAGCTAAAAGAGAGTTAATAAAGTCCTCATCAAACAGATTATACTGAGTTTCCTTATAACCGAACTTCTCGGCCACATATTTTTGTAACCGGATAAACACCGGATAGGTTTGAATATCCGGTTTCCAAAAGTCAAAGCCAACCAGGGAGTCTGTGCATTGAACGACGGAGAAAGCCTCAAGAAGTTCCCTAAGTACGGGCTTAGCCAGAAAATAGGTTATTCCTTCGAGTAAAATAAACGAGGGATGGTTATCTATCCATTGAGCGAGTTGCGATTTAAAGCGCTCCCTCTGCACGGGATGGTTGAGATCCGCAGCAAAGTATTCTACCTGATGGGGGGGCAATAAACCTTCCCGTTGCCAGTCTGTAATCTTATTACGCTTGTAGTGGATAATGTGTTCATAATCAATTTCGATACATCGGCAGGGTTGTCGAATAAGGAACGGATAAGAGGTAAATCCTGCTCCAACGTTGATGAAAACCGGGGACTCAAAGGAGGTTATAAAGGCGTTTAAATGATCCAGAAAATATCGGGTTCGGACGGATACCACCTGGTCATCCTGGGCATATACGTTGCTTGCAAAGTCATCCCATAGTTCCCTCGTCGCATCGGATACCCAGAGTCTGGCATATCTATCCTGACTAATCTCAACCTTCCGGGCCCTTGAAGCGTTTACAAGGAAGGCAGTTTCTGAGATTTTATTTATAGGATTCATAGGGTTCTAGGGTTAATCTTTCCAAACCTTGTGATAAAGCCAGTCTCCTACCGGATGGATTTTATAGTTATGGACGGTTTTTTTGGTGATGGTAACGACCACCGAATGTGCAAGTGGAACCCAGGGGGCATCTTCGTGGATAATGACCTGGGCCTGTTGATAGAGTTTTTCTCGCTCTTTCTGGTCGAAGGTTTCTTTAGCTTTGATGAGCAGCTCGTGGACCTGATCGTTTTTGTAGAAGGCAATATTTTGAGCCGGGATTTTTGCACTATCTTTGTCCAGTAAGATATATAGAAAATTATCCGGATCCCCATTATCCCCAAACCAACCGAACAAAGCCATATCATGTTCGCCCTGCTCTAACTTTTCCAGGTAAGTTCCCCATTCGTAGCTGATAATCCTGGTCCGAATCCCTACCTTCTGGAGGTCTGCCTGAATCGCCTCGGCAACTTTTTGACCATTAGGATTGTAAGGTCGGGGTACCGGCAGGGCCCATAAGGTCGTTTCAAATCCGTCGGGATAGCCTGCTTCTTTTAATAACTCTTTGGCTTTGTTGGGGTCGTATGCATAATCCTGGATTTGATCGTTGTATCCCCACAAAATAGGTGGAAGTGGATTTTTAGCTACCGTTCCCAGCCCTTCATAGATGGTATCTACAATTGCCTTTTTATTAATGGCATGATTGATGGCCCGACGGACCTTAACCTTATCAAAGGGTTTCTTTTCGGTATGCATGGCCAGGTATCCAATGTTCATGCCCGGTTGTCGAAGTACCTTGAAATCAGGATCTGCTTCGATGAGCTGGATATCCTCTGGATTGGGGAACACCATGACATCAATGGTTCCAGATTTCAGTTCAAATAATCGGGTCGTATTATCGGGTATGGCACGAAAAATGACCTTGTCTAAATAAGGGCGCCCATCCCAATAATCCGGATTGGCTTCCAACACGATCCGGTCATCCTTAATCCATTCTACAAATTTAAAAGGGCCGGTACCGACCGGATGCCGAGTAAAGTCAACGGTAAGTTTCTTTAAGGCCGTAGGACTCACAATCGACGCAAAGTGCATCCCCAGATTAGCCAGGAAAGGGGCTTCCCGGCGTTTGAGGGTAAATCTAACGGTGAACTCATCTACAGCTTCAACGGACTTGACAATATCTCCCATAGACATTCCAAGCCAGTACTTATAGGGCCCGGTTTCTTTAAGCTCAGGATATTTATCCGGGTTAAGCTGTCGATCAAAGGAAAACACCACAGCCTCGGCATTAAAGGGGGTGCCATCATGGAATTTAACCCCCTGGCGCAATTTGAAAGTATACACCAATCCATCCGGGGAAATCTCCCAGGAAGTGGCCAATGCAGGTTCTATTTCGGTGCTCTCCTCTTTATACCGTACCAGGGTATCAAAAATATTTCGAGCTACATTCAGAGATTCTCCATCTGTTTCATGGGATGGGTCCAGCCCCACAGAGTCCCCACCGCGACCATGAATAATTGTTCCACCGTATTTAGGCTCTGCAGCCTGGATAGACGAAGATAACCAGATTATTCCAAGAAAGAGGAAGTTTAAAATGAGCCTTCCAGAAGTAGGAATGAATAGTAATTTATAGGAAATTGAGCGCATAGGGTTGCCTCCTTAAAAATAAAAAAATAGATGTTGACAGGTCGAAGGAAGTAACTGATACATACAGTATCACAATACTTTTTCGTTACAATATAGTTTCATCTGGGGTCAGAAACCAGAAATCAGAAGCTATTCCGAATCCTGGTTTCTCATCCCGGATTTTTAATTTTCTCTTTTATGCCGTTAGATTTTCTCGGACTTCCTCCGGAGTATTCCCGGTTCGATACTTCCAAGGTGATTATATTACCAATCCCCTATGAAAAGACAACCACGTATATCAAAGGAACCGATAAAGGCCCAGAAGCAATTTTAAAAGCCTCCTATCAGGTGGAACTTTATGATGAAGAATTACAGGTCGAACCCTTTCAGATGGGTATTCATACTTCAGAACCCCTTTGCGCCGATCAACCCGAGCCGGAAGAAATGGTGGAAAGAGTCCGAAAAGAAGTAGCCAGACTGGTTCGGCAAGGAAAATATGTGGTGGGATTGGGAGGCGAGCACTCCATCAGTATCGGGATAGCTCGGGCTTTTGCCGATGTATTCGGTACTTTTACTACGGTTCAAATCGATGCCCACACGGATTTAAGGGAAGAATATGAAGGCTCTAAGTATAATCATGCCTGTATTATGAAGCGAATCCTGGAAGTTTCCCCCGGTGTACATATAGGTATCCGAAGCATGTGCCTGGAAGAAGCTGAGCTGGTAAAAGAGAAAAATATCCCGGTGATTTCTGCCAGGGAAATTTACTCAAACCCCCACTGGATAGACAAAGCACTCAGCCATATTAAAACAGATCGGGTATTCCTTACTATCGATGCCGATGGTTTCGATCCCTCTGTCATACCCGGCGTAGGAACTCCGGAGCCCGGGGGTTTACTCTGGTATCCGGCCCTGGCTTTTTTACGAAAGTTATTTGAAGCCAAAGAGGTGATAGGGTTTGATGTCACGGAGTTATGTCCTATAGAAAACCAGATCCTTTCAGATTTTACCTGTGCTAAGTTGGTATATAAATTGATCGGCTATAAATATTTAACAAGTAATAAATAATCCAAAATTCAGGAATTGAAATCCAGGAACTCAGAATAATTCTGACTCCTGGGTTTTGATTCCGGATTTCCTATGAAAGTTTCCCGAAGGGATTTTTTGAGAGAAAGCTTAGCCGTGACCGCATCATGGGTTCTAGCCGGTAAAGGGGCAACTGAATTCGTTCCTGAGGTTTCAGCGGCCGAAAAGGTCGATAAAAGTAAGTTATCGAAGGAATTAAACGTTTATAACTGGTTTGATTATATTGGAGAAACCACCCTTGCCGACTTTGAAAAAGAGTTTGGGGTTAAGGTCAATTACGATACCTATGATAGTAATGATGCTCTTCTGGCGAAACTACAGGCCGGGGCTACGGGTTATGATGTAATTGTCCCCTCGGATTATATGGTTCGGATCATGATAAAAGAAGGAATGCTGGCTCCTTTAGACATGGGGAATATCCCTAATTTTAAAAATATTGATCCCCGGTTTCACAAACCTCCTTATGACCTCGAGAATAAGTACAGCGTTCCTTATCAATGGGGGACTACAGGGTTTGCCTATAACAAAAAATATATTAAAGAAAAGTTAGATAGCTGGAGTGCCCTTTTTGATGAAAGATATAAAGGTAAAATTACCATGCTGAACGAAGCCCGGGATGTAATCGGATCGGTTCTTAAGTATCTGGGCTACTCGGTGAATTCCAGGAAGGAAGAGGAGCTGGCTAAGGCTAAAGAACTTTTAATCAAACAGAAGCCTTTGATCAAGGCCTATACTTCAGATCAGGCTAAGCCGATGCTTATTTCGGAAGAGTCCTGGATCTCCCACATTTACAGTGGAGATGCCTTTGCGGCGGCTTCTGAGAATGAAGCCATTCAATATGTAATTCCGAAAGAAGGTTCTACCATCTGGACGGATAATATGTGTATTCCCCAGTCGGCTCCCCATAAATATACGGCCGAGGTTTTTATTAATTATGTTTTACGGCCCGAAGTAGGTGCCGGAATCTCAAATCATACTTTCTTTGCCTCTCCCAACGCGGCTGCTTTGAAGTATATCAAAAAGGAAATCAAAGAAAACCCCTCGGTTTATCCCCCACCTTCCATTCTGGCCAAGTTGGAGTTTATAGAAGATCTGGGAAGCGAGGCTACTCAACTCTGGGATAAAATCTGGACCGAGATCAAAGCCGCTTAAAACTTCACCTGCAGGTTTTGCTCCTTCAATGAGTAGAGGCAATCCAGAGGTTGCCTCTATTCATTGAAGGGTTACAAGATTAAAGGGAGAGTTCAGAGGAAAAGTTTTCTCAGCCTTCCCTTCTACTTCCCGGAACCAGGAAGGGGAACCTGGAAGCCGGTAATGGCGATGATATCATCGGTTGGATAATCATCTACCAGAGGCATGTTGGTATCGTCGCTGTGTTGAATGGAGAGATACGCCGTTTTACCATCCGGAGAGAAGATAAAACCACTTGGTTCTGCAGAGGAATCTTTTACAGACAGAACTCTTACACACCCGTCGGATTTAAGATCTCGATCAAAACCGTCTGGAAGACAGGCAAAGATATCATTTCCTTTTACCAGAGGTTCTATCCCGCTATCTTCTAGGACATAGAGATTATTCGTCCCAGGTTGGAACGCCAGGTTATCAAAATAATTAAATTCAAGGTCACCTTCAATAAAGCGTTCTGCAACCACCGGAGAGAATGGGCTGTTCGCATCAAAATCAACGGCACAGACTACTTCGGCAAAGTTATAGGCCTCTGAAGCGCCTGTATCGGTCCAACAGAAGCGTATGGCATTGGGATTATTGGGATCGATATAAGTTCGATCCTGATCCATATCCTCCGGCCGATAGTAGCCCGTAGCTCCTTTCAAATTAGCATCTGAACGGGCTGTTGCTGCATTTACCGGTACCCAACCCGCCAGACCTACCTCACAACCCTGCCCATACTGGGGTTTGTCATTCCTACACGTTACCTGCAGAGCATAAACATTTCCTGCAACCCAGGGAGATTGACTTAAATCGGTGATCGGGGTATTGTCGGTACGAAGAGTTTGTGGGATAAACTTAAAAATGGCTCCACCATCTGCATCCGGTTTAGCAGTACCCGGACGTAATTCATCCCCTCCAATGACCACACCGCCAGGGGTTATAACGATGCCTTCCCAGGCTATCGTAGGTAACGCCGTGCGTTTGACGACGAATTGAGAGATTGCACCGCCTGGATCCCGAATTTCACCCGTTGCCCGATTAATAACCACATGGTTCCTAACACTTAAGGGAAAGAGGATTTCATAAGCTCCGCCGTCAGAGGTTTCTTCGGTAGCCAGGATAGAACCCCAGGGGGTTTCACGAATACCATCACAACGATCCATACCCCGTAAAATAGTTTGTACCGAACCATCAATCAAACTGATGAGCTGGACAGAAGGATTATACTTGGGACTTCCGTCGGGGTTGGTCCCGATGACTTTACGGGTCCCTTCCACACAGGTCACCATGTAAACAGGATTGTCCCTGGGAATTAAGACGATTTGATCCGTGAGATCGGCGGCCTGACGCGTTATGTATCGTGCCTGAAGACCTGGTGCCAGTAAGATCTGATCTTCAGCAGTTTGAGAGACCGTACGATAAGGTCCTGAGGTCGGTGGGGCGGATTGATCCAGAGTTCCCTGGATACCAAACAAGATCATGGAAAATTGCTTCAAGGCCCTTTCTACCTGAACCCCAAAATCGGGGTTGGCCGCGTGGGTGGATGAAGTTAGGATGAAGACCACGGGAACAACTCCTCTGAAGGCAATTTTAATAAAGGTTCGTTTAAGATGCATAGAATGCTCTCTCCTTTCCTGATAAATACCAGGATCTTGCCTGACATTTTCTTCTGCAATTTATAAGCTTAATCAATGGTTCTAATTTTCCTAACCATATAAAGGAAAATGCCCGATTATTAAGGGAATATTGCAGAGTAATGAAGTGATGGTTAAATGTGATTTTTCTGTTTCTGACTCCTTTGAAAGGGCACAAAGGTTTTAAGTTGAGGATAAACCTTTCAAGAAACCCGGTTTAAAAAACCGGTAGGAGCGCAATGTGCCTTGCGCCCGTACTTCTAGACTTTCTTTTCAAGTTGAAAAATTAAAAAAGAAATTTAAGTCTTGACAGGGATAAATAAGAATGTGAAAATTTCCCATTATTTTTTTACAGGATAGAGGCGACTAAGCCAACGATAAATTATGGGCTGAAGGGGTTTTTTTAAACCTTACAGGCGTCAAATTAAGACGATAAGAATATAACTCTGCCAAATCCAGAGAAAAAGCACCTCGAATTTCCTCTAGAATTTAGGATAGTAGAACGTTTTTTCCATAAATTTTGAGTAGGGGCGCAATGCCTTGCGCCCGTACCAGGGGCGCAAGGTAAGGCAAGCGTACTAGTTTTTAAAGGTCTCTCTACTTGAGATTTCCTATCAGGAAGTACGGATTACAGGGGTATCCTCCCTGATATCCGGGCTTCAAAAGATGTCGTTTCATGCAGTGTCCTCAATGCCATCATGAGAATCCTGAAGGGGCGAAGTTCTGTAAGGTCTGCAAAACCAGACTGGAAATTTCTTGCCCTGGGTGTGGGCATGTAAATCCACCAGGAAGCTATTTCTGTAACCAATGCGGTTTTAATCTGGCCCGGCTCCAGAATCCAACTCCCAACTCTGCTCAGTTCCATCAGCAATCCGGCAAGGAGGTCTACAGCCGTTTAAAGGCGGCTCGAGCGATCCTTGAAGGCGGATTCGTTCCAACCCCTGAGGAGAAGAAAAAAATCCTTAGAGCCAGAGCCAGGGTACTTGCACAGGAACCCAAAGAGAAGGAAGCAGATGGGGAACGTATAGAAGTTGTGAAGTTTCTCCTGGCCCATGAAAATTACGGAATTGAGTCGGTGTATGTTCGTGAAGTCCATCCCCTGAAAGAACTTACGCCATTACCCTGTACTCCACCCTTTGTTCTTGGCATCATCAATGTGCGGGGACAAATTCTTTCGGTCATCGACCTCAAGAAATTTTTTGATCTACCGGCACAGGAACCAACCCATCTCAACAAGGTCATCATCCTCCACAACCATAGGATAGAGTTCGGTATCCTCGCAGAGGCTGTTGTTGGAGTACAGTGGATTCCACTTCAGGATATCCAGCCGTCCTTTTCTACCCTTACGGGTGTTCGAGAAGAGTATCTCAAGGGTGTGACCAGGGAACGACTGGTGATTTTAGATGCAGAGAGAATTTTGTCAGACAAAAGCCTTATCGTACATGAGGAAGTTGAGTAGGGGAGGAAACCGGCAGGTAGAGGCAAGGAGGTAGAATCTGTACAAATGGAGGCAGGCTGAAGCAGTTAGTCAAACAGTACTGAGGATAACTGCTGGGGAATGCAGAACGTGGATTGCGGAGTGACCAGTCTACATTCTGCAATCTAAAATTGGAGAGAGGAATAAGTTATGAACTGGTTTCTCAATCTCTCAACACGAACTAAACTCCTCCTGGGCTTTGGCTTGATTGTAGTTTTATTGATAATCGCAGTAGCCACGGCTTATACGGGTATTATAGCGATTCAGGGGTCCCAGAAAAGCTTGTATCAAAAGGATTTTGCCAATGCTATAGATCTATTAGCTCTCAAAACGAACCTAAATGCAGAACGGGCAGGTATATTAACCCTGATGTTGGTGAACAACCGATCTGATCAAGAGATGTGGGAGCAGGATATTAAGGACCGTACCCATCAGATTGATGAGATCCTAAAAAGGCTCCTCGAACGTAATCAGAACGATCCTAACATTTTCCGTAAACTTGAAGAGTTGAGTACTACCCTGATGGCTTTAAAGCAGGTCCGGGATACCCAGGTCATTCCCTTGATTTATGGGGGGAAGGTTGAAGAGGCCAAGGGGTTAGTTCTCGGCACACAGTTTGAGCGTCGTCGAAATTTACTAAATATCGCCGAAGAACTGGGAAAGAAAGCAGAGGAAAACGCCCAACTCTCTCTCATAGAGTCAGAGCAGAAGGCAAATCGATCTGTCCGTATTTTTGTAATCACCTGTTTGATGGCCCTTGGGATAAGTATGGGGATGGTGATGTTTCTGAATCGGATCATTTCCAGGCCTCTCAAGGAAATCTCCAATGTAGCCGAGCAGGTCGCTCTGGGGAATCTGGCTGTCAGTGTTCCTTCCGACAATCGAACCGATGAAGTAGGCATCTTGACCCAGACGTTTCGCAAAATGATGGAGAATCTGCAGGAGGTAACCCGTGAGATGCGGGAAGGCGTCAATGTTCTGGCCTCTTCTACCAGTGAAATCTTGACGGCAACTGCTCAGGTTGCCTCCGGTGCTGCAGAAACCGCTACAGCCATAAGTCAAACAACCACAACCGTTGAGGAAGTCAAACAGACAGCCCAATTGACCAGTCAAAAAGCAAATTATGTTTCCAAGAGTGCACAAGAAGCAGCCCAAATAGCCCAAAGCGGCAAGAAATCTATAGAAGAATCCCTTGAGGGGATGAATCGTATCCGAGAACAGGTAGAATCCATCGCGGAGAGTATTATGCGGCTCAGCGAGCAGAGCCAAAGCATCGGGGAGATTATTGCCACCGTCGATGACCTGGCCGAGCAGTCAAATCTTTTAGCGGTTAATGCAGCCATTGAAGCGGCAAAAGCAGGAGAACAGGGGAAAGGGTTCTCTGTGGTAGCTCAGGAAGTGAAAAGCCTGGCCGAGCAATCAAAACAGGCAACGGCACAAGTGCGAGCCATTTTGAATGATATCCAGAAAGCAACAACTGCAGCGGTGATGGCTACCGAGCAGGGAAGCAAAGCGGTGGAGGCGGGTGTAAAGCAATCCAGGGAAGCGGGAGAGTCCATTGCTGCACTGGCGGAGAGTATAATGAAGTCGGCGGAAGCCGCAGTACAGATAGCTGCATCGAGTCAGCAGCAACTGGTAGGGATGGATCAGGTAGCACTGGCTATGGAGAATATTAAACAGGCCAGTACCCAAAATGTTACCAGTACCCGACAGGTGGAAACAACAGCTCAAACCCTGCACCAGTTGGGCCAGAAACTGAAGCAACTGGTTGAACAATATAAGATATAAGGGTTTTGCAATGAGAAGCAACGGAACTAACACTACGCTGTGGCACAAAGTCGCCCTTGGTGGGGAGATCAAAGGAGACTTTCAGGAGTAAGGTTTCTTTGAAGGGAGGCTGTACCCCTTTTGTCCTGAGCCTGTCGAAGGACAATTTCCTCCCCCCCCCTAAAGGGTTGCTCTTCGACAGGTCCAAAGCAAGCAGGAGAGAGGGTTTCCACCCGGTCATCACAAAAAACCTACCTGAGGGAGGTATCCCCTGAGAAGCTTACTTTTCGGCCTGCCAGCAGACAAATAGTTATGAATAAATCACTGGTTGTTTTTATCCTGGATGAACAACGTTATGCCCTTGATCTCTCCATGGTGGAAAGAGTTGTGCGGGTGGTTGAAGTGATTCCTTTACCGAAGACATCTGAGTTTATCCTGGGCGTCATTAATTTGCAAGGACAGATTATTCCTGTGGTAAATGTCCGTAAGTGGCTCTGCTTGCCGGAGCGAGAGGTGAATCTGAGTGATCAGCTTATTATTATACACCCCTCAAGTCAGAGGATAGCCTTGATGGTAGACACCGTGAGGGGTGTGATCGAAAACCCGGAGCAGGAAGTAATTACGACAGAGGAAATTCTTCCCGGCATGGAATATGTGAAGGGGATGGTAAAACTCGAAGATGGGATGGCAATCATTTTGCATAATCTTGATAAGCTACTCTCCCTTTACTTCCCTCCCCCTCCTGAAATTTTAGGAAGGGAGGGGAAGTGAGAGAAAGAGGAAAATCTCGTGAGATAGAAGTAAGGACGACCGGCCGATCGTCCCTACTATCCGTTCTGACTTCTATCTTCCTGCTTTGTAAAGGTAATTATGAACCGGATCCTTTCAGATGATCTTCTTTCTCAGTTTAGTGAGTTCATTTCGAGTCAGCTAGGTCTATACTTTCCTAAGGAACGTTGGAATGACCTCGAGCGTGGAATAAGTTCCGCTTCACGAGAGTTTGGTTTTGAGGATGTCGGATTGTGCATTCAGTGGTTAATGTCTTCCCCACCAACCAGGGACCAGATCGAGATATTGGCCGTTCATCTTACGATTGGAGAAACTTATTTCTTTCGGGAGAAAAAAAGTTTTGAGATCCTCGAAGAGTATATTCTTCCAGAATTGATCCGTTCCCGTCGTGGGATTAATCAGAGTTTGAGAATCTGGAGCGCAGGGTGTTGCACGGGTGAGGAACCTTACTCTATCGCTATTTTACTGAGCAAAGTGCTCCCGGATTGGCAGGATTGGCATATCACGATTCTGGCTACAGATATCAATCCCCGTTTTCTTAAGAAGGCCTCGGAAGGTATTTACAGCGAATGGTCCTTTCGGGATACTCCTCTATGGATTAAAGAGAAATATTTCAGGCAGAAAAAGAAAAATCAGTTTGAGATCCTCCCGGATATTAAGAAGAGAGTGACCTTCTTTTATCTGAATCTGGCGGAAGGAGGTTATCCCTCACCCTTAAATAACATTCATACGCTGGATATTATCTTTTGCCGCAATGTGCTTATCTATTTTGCTCCGGAAGAAGCCAAAAAGGTCATCCGAAATCTCTACCTTTCCCTTGAGGAGGGGGGATGGCTTGTGACCGGTTCCGGTGAAGTTTCCCGCACCCTCTTTTCTCAATTCACCTCGGTTCATTTTCCCAATGCCATTCTTTACAGGAAAATGAGCGGGAGACTCCTTTATAGTGACGAGTTTAGCTGTCTTACAGGGATAACCGAAATTATTCCTGCGGATGGTGCTCAGGTGAAAGCATGGTTTAACTTTATAGACGGAACGACCTCTGCGGCCCTTGGGGATCAAAGTGCTGGAAAGAACCGTTTGCCTCACCAAGGAACAAAGGAAACCAGGACTACTCCAGACGAGGAACCCGGCTTCCCTGAAAGAATTCCCATGAAACAACCGGCTAAGATCCCTCCGACGGGCGATTTGTATGGGGAAGCTTTGATCCTTTATGAGCAGGGTTGTTACGCAGAAGCAGCCGAGAAGGTTTTGAGTTTGTTCTCGCAAGGGCAAAAAGAATTGAACCTTCAAGAGAAAGCGGCGGCTCTCTTGGCGAAAGTTTACGCCAACCAGGGTAAGCTTCAGGAAGCACTTTCCTGGTGTAAAAAAGCCATTGCCATTAACAAGTTGAATCCGGGTTATCATTACCTCCTTGGACTTATTCTCCAGGAGCAGGGTCAAATGGAAGAGGCTATGGTAGCTCTAAAGCGGGCCCTCTATCTCGATCAGAATTTTGTGCTTGCTCACTTTGTGCTGGGAAATCTCACCCAGCAACAAGGAAGGTTTAAAGAATCGGCCAGATATTTTGAGAATACCCTCAGGCTCTTACAGGGTTATCAGGAAGGGGATGTTTTACCGGAATCCGAGGGTATGACCGCCGGTAAACTCTCAGAACTCATAATCTCCCTGACAGAAAGGAGAAAGTGAATAATCTGCCTGCAGGCAGACAGGGAGAAAAACTGAGATTGTTCCTGGTTCCCCTCCATCGTCTTCAAATTGAAGGAGGCGTTATGAACAAAACAGATGAGGAGTTTCTCAAAAAACTACTCTCGACCTTCAAGGTCGAGGCCCAGGAGCACCTTCTGAAGATCTCTTCCGGGTTGTTTGAACTGGAAAAAGTTCCCGTTGGTGAAAAACAGATGGAGCTCCTCGAAACCATCTTTCGGGAAGCCCACAGTTTGAAAGGTGCTGCCCGCTCCGTAAACCTGACGGAGGTTGAAAGGATCTGCCAGGCAATGGAGCACGTTTTTGCCGGATTAAAACGCAAGGAAATAACCTTGTCGCCCACCTTGTTCGACGTACTCCATGGGGTCGTAGATAGCCTCGATAAATGCCTTTCCTCTACCGAGATCGAACGAACCGCCGAGGAAAAATCGAAGATTTCAATCCTGCTTCAGCAACTTAAGGGTATTTCTTCCAATGTATTCCCGCCTCCTCCGCATGAGGGACTGAAGGAAATAGAAAGTAAGAATCCCTTAGAAGGGGTACAGGCTATTCCTTCTACCGGTGAAAGTCAAAGTGGGGGAGAACAAAGTCCGCTTCACTTACCGGGAAGTCAGAAACCCTTTGTTCCTGAGAAGCCTTCAGGGACAGACACAGTCCGAATCTCTTCGATAAAATTAAACTCGCTGCTCCTTCAAGTGGAAGAGATGCTCTCTGTAAAGCTCATGACAAACCAGCGTGCTGCGGATCTCAAAGAGATTAAAGCTATCCTGAACCTGTGGAAGCAAAAATGGACAAAAGTTCAACCCGAGGTCCGAAGGGTTCGGCAGTTACTTAAAAGAGAAAATAAATTGCGTCAGGGAAGAGTTGGGTATACTGACCCTATTCCCGGTCCTAGACTCCTGGAGTTTTTGGATTGGAGCCATGCGACTATTGGATCGCTGGAGAACAGGCTTGCGATGTTAACCAGGTCGGCTGAGTATGACAGCCGTTTTCTGGGAGGGATGGTGGATAATCTCCTGGAAGATATGAAGAAGGTGCTCATGTTACCTTTCTCATCGCTTTTAGAAATCTTTCCGAAGCTCATCCGGGAACTCTCCCGGGATCTCGGCAAAGATGTGGAATTGGTAATTCAAGGAGGGGAGATTGAAATCGACAAGCGGATTTTAGAAGAGATGAAAGATCCCTTCATTCATCTGATAAGGAATTGTATCGATCATGGAATTGAAGATCCCAAGGAACGAATAAGAAAAAAGAAGCCGCCTCGAGGGACAATCACTCTCTCCATCTCTCAGAAAAACAGCAACAGCGTTGAAGTTCTCATTTCCGATGACGGAACCGGAATCGACCTGACGAAAGTGAAAGCTAGCGCCCTCAAGCTTGGCCTAGTTTCCCAAGAAGAAGTAGACCGACTTGGCGAGCAAGAGATCCTCTCGTTCATTTTCCAATCAGGCGTTTCGACCAGCCCCCTTATTACCGATATTTCAGGTCGAGGGCTCGGTCTGGCTATCGTACGAGAGAAGGTCGAAAAACTTGGAGGCCTCATATCCGTGGAAACTTACCCCCAGGTCGGGTCTACCTTTCGGATACTTCTTCCGCTGACGCTCGCCACGTTCAGAGGGGTTCTCGTTCAGGTGGATGAACATCTTTTTGTGATTCCCAGTGTGAATGTGGAAAGAGTGGTCAGGATTAAAAAGGATGAAATTAAAACCGTTGAAAATAAAGATACCATTACCCTGGACGGGCAAGTAGTTCCCATTGTTCGGCTCGCAGATGTCTTAGAACTTCCTGAGAGAGAAAAAAAAGTACTGGCGCACGGCCGTGTGCCCCTACGTCCGGTACAAAGGGAAGGTGCTAACGCCGTTGATTTAACCGTAGGGGCGCAATGCCTTACGCCCGTACTTAAAGGAATGCCTAAAATCTCCTCTGCCTCCCTTCTGAAGCTTCAGGAAAAGGGGATGGAGAGTGAGGGGATGGAGGTAAGAGGACTCTTCCCCCCATCACTCCCGTTGGGAGAAGCCCCTAAATTTATCTCTGTATTGGTTCTTGGTACTAAAGAAAAGCGTATCGCTTTCAGCGTGGATAAAGTGCTCAATGAGCAGGAAGTGCTGGTTAAAAGCTTGGGTAACCAGCTCTCCCGGGTACGTAATATTGCTGGAGCTACCATTTTGGGAACGGGTAAAGTGGTACCTATTTTGAATGTCTCTGATTTGATGAAATCTGCTATAAAGATAGCCTCCGGCCCCTCTAGAACTACTCCTGTAGACAAGGAAGTTGAAGCCAAAAGAAAGTCTATTTTGGTTGTAGAAGACTCGATCACGACGAGAACTCTATTGAAAAATATTTTGGAATCGGCTGGATATCACGTCAAAACCGTTGTAGACGGTGTTGATGCGCTTACAGCCTTAAATAATGAAGACTTTGATCTGGTTGTATCGGATGTGGATATGCCCAGGCTGAATGGGTTTGAACTCACAGCCAAGATCCGTACCGACAAGAGACTTTCAGAATTACCCGTTGTGTTGGTTACCTCACTGGCTTCGAAGGAGGATCAGGAGCGAGGAATAGATGTTGGCGCCAATGCTTACATTATAAAAAGCGGTTTTGAACAGAGTAACCTGTTGGAGGTAATCCAAAGGCTGATATAAACCAAGGAGAGAAATATGATCAAAGTTCTTATTGTAGAAGATTCACCTGTGATAGCTGAATTTTTAACCCATATCCTCAACTCTGATCCGGATATTCGAGTTATAGGGGTTATATCCAATGGCGAGGAGGTCCTGGAAGTGGTTAGGGACCAGAAACCCGATCTCATCACAATGGATATCCATCTACCGAAGATGGACGGGTTTGAGATAACCCGCAGAGTCATGGAGACGGTTCCAACGCCCATCATCATCGTGAGTGGAAGTATGGAGATCCAAGAAGTAACGACGGCCTTTCGTGCCATGGAAGCAGGAGCCCTTGCCGTGGTACAAAAGCCAAGTGCTATAGGCCATCCAGCCCATGAGGCTATGGCAAAGGAATTAGTTCAAACGGTGAAACTCATGTCGGAAGTAAGGGTAGTTAAACGGTGGGCCAAATACCCACCAAAAGAGGTACCGACTTCGGTACCTTCGAAGGTGGAGATCAGGCAAATACCCGCAGAAATCAAGCTTGTCGCCATAGGTGCTTCCACCGGTGGTCCTCTTGCACTCCAGACCATTCTATCCCGACTTCCAAAAGATTTTCCGGTTCCTATCCTGGTCGTCCAGCATATGACAGCAGGTTTTATCCAGGGATTTATAGAGTGGTTAAATCAACAGTCAGACCTGTTGATTCATGCTGCAGTGAATGGAGAACCCATTCTTCCAGGGCATGTCTATGTGGCTCCAGATGGGTTTCAGATGAAGGTGGATGGGAATAGAAGAATTGTCCTCACCCAGGATGAACCGGAAAATGGTCTTCGGCCTTCGGTTTCTTATCTTTTCCGTTCTGTAGCCAATAACTATGGGGAAAATGCCGTGGGCATCCTGCTCAGCGGTATGGGTAAAGATGGGGCAGAGGAATTGAAGTTGATGAAAGAAAAAGGCGCGATGACCATTGCCCAGGATAAAGAAAGTTCTGTGGTCCACGGCATGCCAGGAGAGGCCATCAAGCTTGGTGCAGCGACCTATATACTTTCACCGGATAAGATTGCAGCGATATTGGCGGGTTTAGCAAATAAAAAATGAGCCGCTAAAATCTATCTTTTAAGTTTTGAGTTAAGAAAGGAGCCAGCTCCATGAATCATGTCCAGAGAGAGTCTCAGAACCCTAAAATCGAAATTCTTATCGTTGAAGACAGTCCTACCCAGGCTGAGCATCTGAGGAATATCCTTGAGCAAAACACTTATCACGTTTTAATTGCCAGAAATGGTAAAGAAGCTCTTGCCATGTTAAATCGTTACAGACCCACCTTGGTGATCAGCGATATTCTCATGCCGGAAATGGATGGCTACGAACTCTGCCGGTTGATCAAAGCGGATAAAAATCTCAAAGACATTCCCGTGATTCTTTTGACGGCTCTTTCTGACCCTACAGATGTTCTTAGAGCTTTGGAGTGTGGAGCCAGTAATTTCATCACAAAACCCTATGATAAAAAATATCTTCTCTCTCGCATCCACTACATACTTGCCAATATGGAACTGCGTAAAAGTGCGGTCGTGCAAATGGGTATCAATGTCTTCTTTGCGGACCATACTTATTTTATCAATGCAGAACGTCTGCAGATCTTAGACCTTCTCCTTTCTACTTACGAAACCGCTGTTCAGGAGAATCTGGAACTGATGAAGGTACGGGATGAATTGAGGGCACTGAACGAGCATCTGGAAGAAAAAGTGGCAGAGAGGACGGCGGCTCTTACTACGGAAATTATTAAACGGACAAGGGTGGAAGAGAAGTTACGCCGGCAGAATGAATATCTCACGGCGCTACACGAAACCACTCTGGCCCTGATGAGCCGGTTGGATTTGGCTGATCTACTTGAAGCCATCACAGTACGTGCAGCGGCTCTGATCGGTACCCCCCATGGTTACATCTATCTGGCTGAAGCCGAAGGAGCCGAGATGACGGTTAAAGTAGGAATAGGGGCTTTTAGTAAATTTATCGGTTACCGATTGAGATATGGCGAAGGGCTGGCCGGAAAGGTCTGGCAAACGGGACAACCTCTAAAGGTAGAAGATTATCCTACCTGGTCAGGCCGTACATCGGATCCAAGATTCAATATCTTCCGTGCACTCGTTGGAGTACCCCTCAAATCTGGTCAGCAGGTTATAGGGGTGATCGGCCTGGCCTGGACCGAAGAAGGTCAGAAATTTGAAGACGAAGAAATTGAGTTATTAAGCCGATTTGCCGAACTGGCCTCCATTGCTCTGGATAATGCCCGACTGTACACGGCTGCTCAGCAGGAATTAGCCGAGCGGAAGCGGGCAGAGGAAGCCCTGGCCACCCGCGCCCAGCAGCAAGCCGTGGTGGCCACCCTGGGGCAGTTGGCGCTGGCAGGTGCAGATCTTCAGCAGCTCTTCGATCAGGCTGTGACGATGGTTGCCACCACGCTTGGAATAGAATACTGTCAAGTGCTGGAACTGTTGCCCGATGGTAATAGACTGAAACTTGTTGCCGGTGTCGGTTGGGAGGAAAGCTTGATCGACCAAATCACCGTCGGCATGGCCCATAACTCACAGGCAGGCTTCACATTACTCGTGAAGGAACCGGTCATTGTCGAAGATCTATATACCGAGACCCGATTCACTGACCTGCTACTGTACAATCATGGTATTGTCAGCGGTGTCAGCATCATTATCGGAAACCTCCAGGAACCCTTCGGGGTCCTGGGTGCACATACTACCCGTCAGCGGATGTTCTCCCAGGATGATGTGCATTTCTTCCAATCAGTTGCCAATGTGCTGGCGGAAGCCATTCAGCGTAAACGAGCGGAAAAAGCACTCAAGGAAGCCCATATACATCTCAATCACCTGCTCACTGTCAGCCCGACGGTGATCTATAGCTTGAGGACAACCTCTATTTATCCCCAAGACCCTGTTCCCCTCTCCTTTGTCAGTGAAAATATCAAGACCTTGCTGGGCTATCAAGTAACTGAATGCCTAACAGACCCCAACTGGTGGGTTGACCACCTCCACCCAGAAGATCGGTCCCATGTTCTCAATCAGCAACCGACCCTTTTCGGTCAGGATACCCTGGATTATGAATACCGCTTCCAACATAAGAATGGAACTTACCGGTGGATATACGATAAAATGAAATTACTCCGTGATCCTACCGGCAAACCCTTAGAGATCGTGGGTTCATGGATGGATATCACCCCACGCAAGCAGGCTGAAGAAACTATCCGACACCTGGCCTATTACGATGCCCTGACCGATCTGCCCAACCGGTTGTTATTCAATGATCGTCTGACTCTGGCACTGGCCCATGCCCACCGCAACCAACAGCAGGTAGCCGTGATGCTCATCGACCTGGATCGATTCAAGGTCATCAATGATACGTTAGGACATGCCACGGGAGATCGATTATTACAGGACGTTGCCCAGCGACTGACAGGCTGCCTGCGGGAAGGAGATACCGTAGCCCGCCTGGGAGGCGATGAATTTATGCTGTTATTACCCGGAGTGGAACATACCAGAGGCACGATCAAGATCGTCCAGAAAATTTTGGAAACCTTCAAGTCCCCTTTTTATTTTAAGGATCACGAACTCCATATCACCCCCAGTATTGGAATCGCCCTTTACCCGGATGATGGGGAAGATGCTCAAACCCTATTGAAAAACGCAGATACCGCCCTGCATCGAGCTAAAGAACAGGGTCGAAATAACTATCAATTTTACACTTCAACTATGAACGCCACAGCCCTCGAGAGATTGAGCCTGGAGGGTAAACTACGTCATGCGCTGGAACGTGGGGAATTCGTGGTCTATTACCAACCTCAGGTAAGCCTCTTAACGGGACAGATCGTTGGAATGGAAGCTCTGGTGCGCTGGCAGCATCCAGATCTGGGACTGATTCCTCCCATGAAATTTATCCCCCTGGCCGAAGAAACTGGATTGATTGTGCCTCTGGGATTCTGGGTTCTACGTACTGCCTGCGCCCAAAATAAAGCCTGGCAAGAAGCAGGTTATCCCCCCTTGAGGGTGGCCGTTAACCTTTCAACCCGCCTGTTTAAACAACAAACCTTTATACAGGTAGTGGCCCAAACACTCAATGAAACCGGACTTGATCCCAACTATCTGGAATTGGAGTTAACAGAAGGAATCATCATGGAGAATATAGAGGCCGCCATTACTACCTTGAAGGAATTGAAAAAGATGGGGGTTCATATATCGGTGGACGAT
This sequence comes from Candidatus Limnocylindrales bacterium, assembly GCA_035559535.1. Classification (NCBI taxonomy): domain Bacteria; kingdom Bacillati; phylum Chloroflexota; class Candidatus Limnocylindria; order Candidatus Limnocylindrales; species Candidatus Limnocylindrales bacterium. The sequence goes on along the minus strand of DATMBG010000025.1, from coordinate 80,406 downwards.
TTTGGAACAGGCTACTCTTCATTAGCCTATCTGAAACGATTTCCCATAGATACGTTGAAAATAGATCGATCCTTTGTCCTGGATATAACCACCGATCCCGATGATGCCATGATAGCCATGCTGATTATCAACATGGCCCATCATCTGAAGCTGAAAGTAATAGCCGAAGGCGTGGAAACCCAGGAACAACTGGCCTTCTTGCGCTCCCACGGGTGTGATGAGATCCAGGGCTATCTCTTCAGTCGGCCTCTACCGACGGAAGAATTTGTCCGGCTATTACAGGAAAGGAAGACCCTAACCGATGAACGAGACCTGGGGAACAGCAATAAGTGAAATTATCAGAAAGACGGTTGAAAGGATGTTTCAATGTGAAATGGTGTTACACTATGAAACATAGACAGGTATACACCAGGCGAAATAGGAGGGAAGGGACGAAGTAAGAAAGAACGACTCCGATTATGACTGCTTTAAAGGGATTCTACTACATTGTTTACTTAATTTCGATCTTATAGTACAGCTTTCACTTCCCAACCCCCCCCTCTCCCGAAGCTTCGGGAGAGGGGCCGGGGGTGAAGGCCGCTTAAACGTCAAGCAAACCTAAGTCAACAAGGTACTACGGATAGTAATGAATTGAATCTTTAGGTTCCAGCTCAAACCGAGAATAAAGGAGGAAAGGTGAGGTTATCTCCGGTGAAGTTTTTGAAGGGTTATCAGAGGACCAGGAGGGACTTCTTTATGGCCCCGATCCCCCCCCACCAGATTCGTCCAGGTTACCTCACCCACATAAACATCTCCACGGGAGTCCACAGCAATACCATGGGGAGCGCTGAAGATACTCTGTTCATTTGGGCTGGGACGGTCTCCAATACGAGCTAAGACCTTCCCCCCTTCATCCAGAATAGTTAAACGGGGACCGATACGAGGAACGTACCAATTTACCGACATAGCCGTTCCTATTTCTCCCAAATAGAAATTATTATCAAAAACCTTATTTTTATAAATCGCGCAGGGACGGTGCATATTGACCCACTGACCTTTGTAATTACCTTCCTCGTCAAAAATCTGCACCCGATGATTTTCCCGGTCGACAACGTATAAATTTCCTTTTCCATCGGCTGCAATATTATGAACAATGTTGAACTGCCCGGGATCCGTTCCCGGTTCTCCCCAGGAAAGGACGTATTTTCCGTCCTTTGTGTATTTGTGGACACAAGAATTACCGTATCCATCTGTAACAAAAATAAATTGACCGTCTCGGGAAAGAGCGGTATGGGTACAGCGATTAAAAGGTTTTCCACTCTGATAGGGAGCCGGTTGATGGGGAATACCCAGCGTCATGAGAACCTTACCATCTAAGGTGCATCTTCGGACCGTATGATCTCCATCATCGGTACAGTAAAGGGTTTCATCGGGACCCATATCCACTCCATGGGCCCGGGTAAATATCCCCTCTCCCCAGGACTTAATAAATTCTCCATCTTTATTGAAAACAATCATGGGGTGAGGACCCCGATTGAACACATAAACCCGGTCCTGGGAATCGACGGCGACTCCGGCGACGTCCTTGAAATACCAATCAGGTCCGGACGGAAGTTTGGCCCAGTTTTGCTCAACTTCATAGGTAAACCCGCCACTCGATAAAATTTTATTCATATCTATACCTCCAAGGCTATTTTTAAACAAACGTAGATACATCGGTGACTTTTGTTATTTTTAAATGCTGAGAATATTTTTCAGCATGGTCGGTTTGCTCAAACGTAAAAAGTAACGCTATTATTCTGCCTGGATATTGAATCAAAGTCAAGCTTTGTTTTGATATATTTCCCTGTTTTTTTCAAGGAAAGAGAGTAAATTTTTCTCAAATCAAGATTCTTGGTGGGGAGCGAATGATGAAGGATGAGGGAAATCCATCAACCGTTCACAATTCGCCTCCTCAAGATGATATCCCACAGACCATAACCTATAGAAGGAAGGAAGTTAAATATGCCCAGGGCTTATCTCTGCATCCATGGACATTTCTATCAACCACCCAGGGAGAATCCCTGGATTGAAGCTATTGAGCCTCAGGAGAGTGCTTACCCTTTTCATGACTGGCAAGAGCGGGTTACTGCAGAATGTTATCGACCCAATGCCTTTGCCAGAATTTTAGACGGACAGGATCGTATTTTGAATATTGTCAACAATTATGCCTGGATCAGCTTTAACTTTGGGCCAACCCTCATAAACTGGCTCAGGGTGAAAGCCCCCGATGTTTATCAAAGGTTAAAAGAAGCCGATCAGCAGAGCTTAGAACGATGGGGATACGGGAATGCCATTGCACAATGTTATAATCACGTGATCCTGCCTCTGGCCAATGAGCAGGATAAAATTACCCAAATTGTTTGGGGATTAAAAGATTTTGAGTTTCACTTTGGAAGACCAGCGGATTCTATCTGGCTTCCTGAAACAGCCGTTAATTATGATACCTTAAAGGTTCTGGCCAACTTTAATTTGAAATATATTATCCTATCTCCCTATCAAGCCAAGCGTGTATCTCCCATCGGAAAGGAAGAATGGGTCAGTGTAGAAAACGGTCATATCGATCCCAGCCAGCCCTATCGATGTTTTGTCGGTAAGGGAAAATATATTGATATTTTCTTCTATGATGGACCTATTTCTCAGGCTCTTGCCTTTGAAAAGCTCTTATCATCTGCCGAGCTTTTTACCACTCGTCTGGAAAGTGCCATAGACCCTCATCGTAATCATACCCAATTGATCCATGTAGCTACAGATGGAGAAACTTACGGCCATCACTTTAAGGGAGGTGAGAAGGCTCTGGCTTTTACCGTTACCCACCTGGCTGAAAGTCGTGGTCTGGAGCTAACCAACTATGCCAGCTTTCTGGCCTATAATCCTCCCACCATGAAGGTTGAACTCAAAGAAGGACCTGACAATGAGGGAACGGCCTGGAGCTGTGCCCATGGAGTAGGCCGTTGGAAAGAGAACTGCGGATGTCGGACCGGAGGACCCGAGGAGTGGACCCAGGAATGGCGAAAACCTCTGAGGGAAGCCTTAGACTGGCTCCGAGATCAGCTTATTCCCTTGTTTGAAAAGGAAGGAGGCTCCTATCTGAAAGATGTCTGGAAAGCTAGAAATGATTATATATCTGTAATTTTGGATCGCTCCGAGGATTCCCGTGCCGAGTTCCTGCGAAAACATGCCAGGAAAAAAAATTTAACCCAGGAAGAGCAGTCCCACATTTTTAAACTTTTAGAAATCCAGCGGCATGCGCTCCTTATGTATACCAGTTGTGGATGGTTTTTTACAGAGATCTCCGGGCTGGAAACGGTTCAAATTTTAATGTATGCGGATCGGGCGATTCAATTAGCCGAAGATTTCGGCCTCAAACTTCAAGAGGAATTTCTGAAACGCCTTGAAAAAGCGCCCAGTAATATAGAGACGTTTAAAAACGGACGGGGCGTTTATGAAAAATTAGTCCTTCCCTGTCGGGTAAGCCTGGAAAAGTTTTTAAACCATGTGGCCATTCTTTCCCTCTTCAAAGACCTGATTCCAGGCATGGCTAATACATATAACTATCAGGTGGATATGAAATTCCATCAGATTCTACGGGGAGAAAAGATCTCCCTAGCCCTTGGACATGCTCTGGTTACGGCCTCTACGACCCTGGAAAGGAAAGATCTTGTATTTGTTGTCTGTCATTATGGAGAACAAGATTTCCGAACCACCATCCGCGAATATACAGAAGATCTGGACCTGGAAGAACTTCTCAAAAAACTCAATGAACGGATAGAAAACCCTCCTCAACTTGACCAGTTCATAGAAGAGACTTTGGGAAAGAACCATTATACCATCCGGGATATGTTCCGGGATGAGAAAAAACACCTTTTAAACTTGCTGGTTCGGAAAAAAACCCAGGACTACTATGAGGCTTATTCCAGTATTTACGATAACGATCGGGAATTTATGGAATCTCTTCGCCAGGCCGGTCTGGACTTACCGGAGGAGTATCGGATCGCTGCGGAATATACTTTGAGCCGTCGACTCGAGCATGAGATTGTATCTTACATTGAAAATCACGATGAAACATCCTATGGGAGAGCTCTGGAAATTGTTGAGACTGCCAGGCAGAATCGGTATAATCTAAGGACCGATTATATCACAGAATATGTGGATAAAGCCTTGTATGAAAAAGTGCTCAATCTTAAACTGAATCCTACTCTGGAGAATTTAGAAATTTTAAAGGATTTCCATGATCTTCTCCGGCGCTTTAATCTCAATTTAGAGCTGGCCTCACATCAGAATCAATTCCATGACATTCTAACTTCTGAGTTTTCTAAAAAAGAACCTATCCCTCCGGATAAGAAAGAGGAAGTTATTCGTTTTCGGGAAACCTTGCTAAAAGTTGCAAAACAATTTTATTTTAATGTGGATCGTTACCAAAAAATTCTTGAAGAAATGAAGCGTTCCTGATTTCCTTGGGTAGAGGATCACGCTTGCATAATCGGACAATCTTTTCAGAGGGAAAGGGTCCTTCGTCTTTATAGACCGGGATTGATAAAACCGGGTAAAAAAAGACAAACATCCTGTCAGGTAACTCTGGAAAAATGGAGGGAAAAAGAGGAGGAAAAAAATGGAAGAGGTGCGTGTAGAATGGAAGGCTTTGCAGGAATTTACGGCCAAGGTATTTGAAGGGTTAGGAATGCCACCGCAAGATGCGGCCAAGGAGGCTGAAGTATTGGTATGGGCCAATTTACGGGGGGTGGATTCTCATGGGGTCCAGAGGATAGAGGAGTACTCGAAGCGGGTAGATGCGGGGATTATGAACCCACGTCCCCATATTCAGATACTTAAGGAAACTTCGGCCACCATACTCATCGAAGCAGATCGGGCTTTTGGTCCTGTAGTTACGACGTTTGCCATGGAGAAGGTTATTGATAAGGCCCTGGAAGTCGGGATTGGTTGGGGATTAATTCGTAATACTACCCACCAGGGGGCCATGGCTTATTATACCCAGATGGCTGCTGCCAGGGGTATGGCCGGTATTGCTGTGGTTTGCAGCCCTCCGAATATGGCACCGCCCGGTGCTCGCGCCGCCGGTGTACATAACAGTCCCATTGCCATTGCCGTACCGGGTAAGAATTACAAATTCCTCAGTCTGGATATGGCTACCAGCGTAGCCGCCGGGGGTAAATTACACGTAGCCATCGACAAAGGAACCTCGATCCCTCCAGAATGGGCTTTAGACAAGGATGGACGACCTACCACAGATCCTAAAAAAGCTGTATTTTTGCAACCGGCTGCAGGTTACAAAGGTTATGGCCTGGCCCTGATGTTTGAATGTCTGTCGAGTTTAATGGTAGGTAATCCCCTCATTACCTCTACCCTGCTTAACCAGAATCCGGTGGCTCCAGGAACTCAAAACAGCTTCGTTGGCGCTATTCATATCGGTAACTTCACCGATCTAGAACAGTATAAGGAAAATGTCGATCGATTGGTAACGGCTCTGAAGGGACTACCTAAGGTAGAGGGGGTATCCGAAATCTTTGTACCCGGTGAGCCGGAAGAGCGGGTTTATGAAGACCGTATCAAGAACGGCATTCCCCTCCCCATCGGTACCATAGAGAAACTGCGAAAAGCTGCAGAACGATTTAAGCTCAAATTGCCACCGGGTTTGTAGAACGGGGAGACCTCCTTCCACCCAATCCTATCCCCGTGGATGGGGAAAAGAAGTTAAGGGATGGAGGAAGTCATCCATATGCTTATACAGAAATTGATAAGGCTGATTCCCCAAGCGATAAAGAAACAAATACCTGGGTCCTGGAAGCACGGGTTAAAGACCAGGTTAATAGGCCAAATTCCTAAAAATAAATTTGATGAATTAGCTACCAAAGAAGATGTTTACTACTGTTATCGCCTTTTCCTGGGAAGAAATCCCGATCCCGATGGCTGGCATACGTATATGGCCCATATCCTTAAAGGCGAAAAGGTCCATTCACTGGTTTCAATGTTCCTGGCATCCCCAGAGTTCAAGAATAGGAAGATTTTTCAGTCTAATTCCCCAGTAAAATATGTTTTGGTTGAATTAGATAATTTTAAACTCTATGTTTCACCCGATGACTGGGCGGTTGGCAGAACCATCCTGGAGAAAAGAGAATATGAACCCCATGTAACCGCTACTCTCAGAAAAATCCTGGAACCTGGCATGGTATTTGTTGATGTTGGGGCTAATATCGGTTATTTCAGTTTAATGGCAGCTCAAATCGTTGGAAATCAGGGAAGGGTTATATCCTTTGAGCCAAACCAACATAATTGCGGTCTTCTGTATTCAAGCGCCCAAAGTAACAACTTTGAAAATATCGATATATATCCCTACGCTGTTGCCGAAAAAGAAGCAACTTTTCTTTATGACCCTCTGGCCAGTAATGGAATAATTTCCGACTTTGGCCGTGATTTAGAAATCTTAGACGCCGGTAGAATTTTAGTAAGGTCTGTTACGCTGGACAAGGTCCTTCAGGGGGTCAGGAAAATTCACGTCATAAAACTAGATGTTGAGGGGGCAGAATATAAGGTCATACAAGGAGCCAGGAACCTATTAAAGGAACATCGTCCTATCCTATTTTCTGAATTTTCTCCAGGTGGGTTACAAAATGTATCCAAAGTTTCAGGCAAAGAATATTTACGCCTGTTGATAGAAAATAACTACCATATCTCCATTATTCCGGATCAAAAACGTCTGATACCTTGTAAGGATGATTTTTCCAAAATACTTTATTTTTTTGAGAAAAGCCGCTCGGATCATATAGATATAGTTGCCCATCCTCAATGAGTCTGAAATTTAAGCCAGGATCTACTTCACTATGACCATTACATACTTTTCTGAATCCAGATAGGTGTTCGCAACCCGGTGAATATCTACCGGGGTAAGTTTTTGAACCTTTTCCACCAACCGGTCCTCGGCATCTAAGGGTTTATTCTGGAACTCTTGAAGTCCCAGGAAATAAGCTTGCTGGATACTGGTCATTCGCCGCATCAGCATAGAACCTAAAAGCCGATTAACCGTCTTTTTCAACTCTTCCGAACTAACCTCCTCGGTTTGAAATTTTTTAACCTCGGCTATAAGTCCCTGCTGGGCTTTAGATAAATTTTCAGGTCGGGTTCCCATAAAGACCTGGAACCAACCTATGCCCCTGTAAAAGGAAACAGAAGAGCCGATAACATAGGCCAATCCTTGCCTTTCCCTGAGATTGAAGGCTATTCGATCAGATAAAATCGCATTTATCACAGTAATCGCCACTTCATCCGCTTCTTTAAACGAAAAAAGGTTTCCCAGGTAAATATAGGACTGACCCTTCCCCATTTCCCTTTCCACAATCTTTTTTTCCTTTGTACGTTCTACCCCTTGCGCTTCTAACATTCCCATCCTTCCCCGGTTCCACTCCTTTCTACTCTTCATCTCTTCCTTTTTACTTTCTGGATAGGTTGGCAGGTCGGCAAAATAAAATTTTAACCAGTTCAGCACTTTTTCTGCCGGTAACCCACTGACGACCGAGAGAATCAAATTATGGGGAGCAAAGTAAGTCTGATGGAACTGTCGGAGATCTTCAACCGTGATGGATTTAACGTCCTGTTCTTCTCCCAGGATGGGCCTGGCCAGGGGGTCATCACCAAATAATGTTTGATAAAACAGATTCCGGGCCTGTATACGAGTACTCTCCTGATCTTCTCTAAGGTCGTTTAGAAGTTGGGTTCGTACCCGTTCGACCTGTTCGGAATCAAATTCGGGATTTTTAATCAAATCGGCCAGTTGCATCAGTCCTTCATAGGCATGGCTGGCCGTAGTTTCAAATCGAAGATAGGAGTAGGCCGGTGAAAAATAATAATCATCGTAGGGAATACTTCGATCATCGGTCACCTTAAGGGTAGCACCTATAGCATTCAGGTCTGCGGAGATTTCCTGGGAGTTTCGATATTTTGTTCCTTGAGGAAGCATGCGGTGAAGAAACTCTGCAATGCCAGATTTTCCCTTGGGTTCCAGAGCCTTACGATCCTTCGCCAGCAGATGGAAGGCAAATACTTCGGTATCGGGATTTTCTTTAACAAGAACAGTTAAACCGTTATGGAAGATTTCCCTCTTTAAAATCGGAGAATGGAAAGTTGAAGAGGTTGGGAGTTCTTCTGGTTTCCCGGTCTCAGGCCCTGCTATTTTTCCACTTTTCCACTCTAATTCCCTTTCTTCATCTTTCTGTTTAGTTCCTACCAGAGTAGCCAGAACCGGGGGATTGGTAAAGTACTTATTTGCTACAGTCTGGAGAGCCTTCGGAGTCACGCCCTTTAAATTTTTGAGGTGATCTCTGACTCCTTCAAAAGGGGCTGCGGCCAGATAAGGAGCTTTGTAGAAAGTGTAGTAATGATACTGTTCGCTCTGAAGAATCTCATCCACTTCTGGTTTTACCAAAACCTTTTCAATGACTTCCTGAGATAGAGACCGGGTCTTGAGCCGATTCAATTTCGTCAGAATTTGTTGGAGGACTTGATCGGCATTGGAATCCTCTGAAAGGGTCGCCGAAATAATTAAAAACGAGAATTGATCGTTGAAGTCTAAATTTACCTGTAAATCTTGAATTCCCAGAGTGTTCAGGTTTTTAAGATTAAACTCCGGGAGCTCTCCTGAATTCAGGATAAATCTCCATACGGAGAAGGCATAGAAATCCGGATCCGAGATATGCGGTGCATTCAGGGCCATGTTCAGGTAGGTAGGGAGAGTACTTAAATTATTCCCCTGGGATTCCAGTCGTCTGGTATAAACTTTCCTTCCCTGGATTTTGAGATCTGGAAGGATGGGTTCTTGGATATCGGAGGAACGAGCTGCTGAAACCTCTTGATTTACCCGCACGTCAAACTCCTTGCGGACAATTTCCAGCATGGACTGCGTTTCAAAATCTCCCATTAAAACCAGGATCATATTCTCCGGTCTGTAGAACCGATGATAGTAAGCAAGAATTTTATCTCTGGGAATTGTTGAAATAAGCTCAGGAGTACCCAATCCCGGCAGAGTATAAGAAGTTCCCCGATATAGTTTAGCATTAAAGAATTTCTCGGCTTCTACCGAGGGTGAATTCATCTCACTTCCTTTGATCTCCTCAATGACAATGTTTCGTTCCTTCTGCACATTTTCCTCTGGAAAAGTAGAGTTAAATAACATATCGGCCTGGATATTAAGAATCTGGGTAATATAGTCCTTTCGGACCAGCATTTGAAAGAGGGTATAGTCCCTGGAAGTTGAAGCATTGTTATAAGCCCCGTAAAAATCCACTTCCTCATAAAGTTGTTTCTGGGTTCGCGTGGAGGTTCCGTTGAAAAGAAGGTGTTCCAGCAGGTGGGAAACGCCATTAATATCCGGCGTTTCGTTTCGTACCCCGGTTTTTACGATGACCGTGGAAGCGATCAGGGGGCTGGTATGATTCTCCATGAGGATGACCTGAAGACCATTTTCCAAAGTTACATGGGTGGCGGATTCAATGGGAGCCGCCGGGACGGTTGGAATCCAAAGAAAAAAGATAAAGATTAAACGATAAATCATGGAAAAATTTGGATGGCGATAAAATTTATCCATACGTGTTAGCATCTACCTGTAAATCTAAGAGGATTAACCCGGATTTGGCAAGAGAGTATCCATTGATAATGAAGGAAAATGTTGATTAATGGGGTAGGAGCAGGTCAGGATGCCGGTGCTCTCGGAAGAAGCCGATCAGGCGGGTCAGGCGAGAAACGGGATAAAAAAAGAATGGGCCGCATAAAGCGGCCCACTTTCTGTTTTATGAGGGGACCAGGGGTCCTGGGTTCTTGAGGTATTTGTTTTTGATGGCATCTGCTGCGAAATAGGCCAGGGCTCCTACAGTTCCGGTTGGATTGAAGGAAGAGATCTGGGGGAAAGAACTGGCACCTATCACGAACAAATTGGGGACATCCCAGCTTTGCAGATACTTATTGACGACACTATTTGCCGGAGTAGTTCCTGTAATGGCTCCACCGACCTGATGGATAATACCATAACTGGCCCCTGCGTTGAAATGTGCATCTAATCCATAGACGGCATATTTACTGGGTCTCATGGCTTTGGCGATTTTGTCACCCACACTAACCAGATACTCTGACATCCGCCGTTCATTAGGACCATAATCATAGGTCAGGCGCAGGAGTGGGTTTCCATAAATATCCCGGTAGTTTGGGTCAAGGTCCATGTAGTTGCCGCGATAAGATAGATGGTCATGCAGTCCGATTATCTGTATCGTTCGGGTATAATAATGGGCCAGGGCTTTTTTCCATTCCGAACCCCAACTGGGGGTTCCTGGAGGCGTTGGTTGAAAGGTAAGGGGCCCATGTCCCATGGCTATAGCCGCAAGGATATTTCCCCCGATGAAGCCGAGGCCTGTGTGATCAAAGTTATCTCCCTGGAAATCGGCAATAACCGTACCGAGAGCTCCGGCACCCATAAAGGGATTGAAAATGTGACCCTCATCATAATAAAGGGGGATATAGGGCAAGGCGTTATGCCAGGAGTAGTTTTTTCCTACAACTCCGGTTCCTGTTGCCGGGTTATAGGGTTTACCGATTCCGGAGACCAGCAGCAGGTGGGTATTGCTCCAGGTAAAGGCAGTGAGCAGAATGAGATCTGCCGGTTGTTCAAGTTCACGCCCTTGACCGTCGAAATAAGTGACGCTGATGGCTCGATTTCCGGAAGTATTTATTCGGGTTACTGCGGCATGGGTCCGTATCTCAAAATTTCCGGTTTTCAAAGCTACGGGAAGAGTGGTCGTTTGTGGAACGGCTTTAGCCATAACTTCACAACCTGTATTCATACAGTAGCCGCAGTATACACAGGCTCCCAGAGTTACCCCGTCGGGATTTTTATAGGGTTGGCTCATTTGTGCGGCAGGCATGGGGAAGGGATGGTATCCGAGTTCTCGTGTTGCATTGGCAAACAAAGTTTCGCCATAGCTTCTTTTCAGAGGTGGATTTGGGTATTCACGGGCCCTCTTTCCTTCAAAAGGATTACCCCCGGGTTGGATCTCCCCTTTAAGATTGCCGGCCTTACCGGAAATACCTAAGGTATATTCAAATTTATCATAGTAAGGTTCCAGCTCGTCATAAGTAATGGGCCAGTCCTGGATGGTGGAGTCTTCTGGAAGCATTCTCTCCCCATATCGGGCTATAGTCTGGCTTTTAATTTGAAAATCCCAGGGAGTCATGCGCCAGGTCCAGCCCGCCCAATGAAGCCCCGCTCCCCCAACTCCTTCACCCCAGGGAAAAGGTCCATGTCGTCGCATAGGTCGGGCGACTTCCCGGGTGGTATTTCGGAAGGTGAGGGTCGTACGGGAAAGATTTTCGAATAACTCCAGACGACGATCATATTTGAGTTGATCATGGATACCGGGTAGCGTAAAATCCTCCTGTCTTCGGTTACCCCCTCGCTCCAATCCGACCACCTTAAGACCGGTTTGTGCCAACTCTTTGGCCAGAATAGAGCCTGCCCAGCCAACACCAATAATGACTACATCTACGGGTTTTAATGTGGTGGTCATAATTCCCTCCTCAGGCAGCTCATGAAGGTTAAGGCTAAATACCTCCCTCATAGCTACCTGACACGTTTCAGGTTTATTTCGGTCCTCAGACTTATACCCCTAAACTTCCTCTAATTTGAATCAGGCCTCAAACCGCAAAACTCGGTTCTGGCCTCGAATCATCTGAATTGGAAGAGTCCACAGGACGCGAAGTAGGAGCCGTAGTTGGCCTGGGTATAGCCGCCCGACGATGAATGACATGCCCATGCTCATCCACAGGAGCTTTGGCCTCTTGCAAACTCCGTAAATCCACCGGTTCTACATGGTAAGGCTCATTACGACCGATAAGGCCCATGTACATGGCCGGTACACCCGGAAATCCAACCAATTTCCAACCTATCATATCCTTATTGCCTCCATAGGCCGGATCGGAGAAGAACCCATCTTTCGTATCGCTCAATAAGTGGTTGAAGAAAGTAGTTCCCGGGACATCTTTAAGGCTAATATCTCCAGCAATTCCCTGGAGTCCTTTTAACACCTCGTCTTGCTTTTCAGGATCCAGTTGGGCAAAGCGTTTTCCGTAGGTTTCTTCACAGTATTGGTCGGTAGCCGCAATCCCTGCCCGGTAAAGCTGCCGAGGTGTAAGGGCTAACTGATACCCCTGGTATGGCGTTGTAGCTCCAAAGGGTCCTTGATTATAAAACCTTGCTCCGGCTCCATATTCCCCGGAGAGCTGCTGATCGATGAAGTAGGGAACATCCGCCTCTAAAGCCCCTGGTCCCAACTCATCTGCCGGAATAAGCCGAGCAACAGCTGCCTCGATAAATTCGCTCTCGGCCTGGGTGAAAAACGTGTACGCCTTTTTCAAAGTCCCTAATTTACGACCATATGAAGGCGTTGCCGAAAAAAGATGCGCACTGCCCAACGCCGCTACCGTACTGCCTAAAATGGTCAAAAACTTGCGCCTATCCATTATCGCCTAGCCTCCTTCCTGCTGTGATAAACCCTGGAAGGTTTCGACAGAAGTTATGAACTTCCGACCGTCTTCAGGGAATAGAATCTTTTCTTCACACAGCAAAAACTTTTTCCGCGGGTAGTCTTACAGTTCCCTATTCCTTCGGGCTCAGGCGACCGGAGCGCGCAAGGTGTGGGTGGGAATTATAAATTTCAGAATGATCGGCTCCAGCTCTTCTGTCTTGTATGAGGGGCAACCTTTATCGCAGGCCTTAACGCTTTACCCTTGTTGGAGGATGATGAGGGAACTTGAGGACTTCTGGATTTTTATATCTACCCAGGCGCATCATAAACGTACCTGTAAGATTGTCAAGGAAAAACTTTCTTTGGGATAAAGATTTTCTGATAAGGCCAGGTATGACATTTTGGTCTGTAATGCTATCTTCTCACCTCCCAGGCATCACCTCAACCGGGAACGAGGTAGGAAACTGAGGGGGGTACAGGTCTTTCATCGTCACAGATATAAAACCCTTATAACTCCTCTTTTCTTTCGCGAAACAGGATGCAGTTGCTTGCATAGTCTCAGGAGAAGGATCTACCCACACCGGAGAGACGGAGAGCCTTAGAAGAGTTTCGAGTCTGTTAACTTTAAAGTTCCAAAAATTGTAAGTATTCTTTCTATTCAAGTTCTTTCTACTCGTAAAGATGGGAGAATGCCTTGTGGCATATGCCTTGCTGTTAGGAAAACTGTACCCGGGTTACTTTTCGAATACCCGACCCCAAAACTTTAGAAGTCCTCATATCGGAAGGGGATTTATCTTAATATTCATACATCAATCCACTACCTGGGTGGTAGAAAGGTAGTGAAAGGAGCAAACCATGAAAGCACATTTATTTATCTTACCAGGCCTTGTTGGAATATCAATTTCTCAGAGAAGCAAGCCTCCGGACCTTTTCACACCTGGGAAAGCAGGTTTCAAACCTACCTGTAGGGGTGGGTCTCAAAAGGGGATGGGCCTAATCCCCGTTTCATTTACGTTAGTTTTCTGTATCCTGGTCCAGGGAACTCTATCGACCCCCTCTCTGGCATCTCCCCAGATAGCAGGCTGTGCCGTTTTTCCTGCCGATAATGTATGGAACGTACCCGTAGATACCCTACCTGTCGATCCCAATTCGGCGGCTTATATTTCCACGATTGGGGCCACGAAATATGTTCATGCCGACTTTGGCTCCGGAACCTGGAATGGAGGTCCTATAGGCATTCCCTATACGACGGTACCGGGGACCCAGCCCAAGGTACCCGTTACCTTCGGGTATAGTGACGAAAGTGACCCGGGTCCGTATCCTATTCCTCCCAATCCACCCATTGAAGGGGGTAGCAATAGCAGTGGAGACCGTCACGTTTTGGTGTTGGACTATGATAATTGTATCCTATACGAGATGTATTATGCCTTTCCCCAACCTAATGGAAGCTGGTATGCAGACTCAGGGGCGATCTTTGACCTGAAATCTAACGCGCTTCGACCGGCCGGTTGGACCTCAGCTGATGCGGCCAGTCTACCCATCTTGCCGGGATTGGTGCGTTATGATGAAGTAGCTTCCGGTGAAATTCGGCATGCCCTTCGTTTTACGGCACCACAAACCCGTAAAGAGTACCTCTGGCCCGCCCGCCATTACGCCTCCAGCCTCACCGGTGCTCAATATCCACCCATGGGTCAACGTTTTCGTCTCCGGGCCGATTTTGATATTTCAGGTTTTTCGCCTGAAGTACAGGTCATCCTTCAGGCCCTAAAAAAATATGGAATGATTCTGGCCGATAACGGCTCGTCCTGGTTTCTCTCCGGGGTACCGGATGAACGCTGGGATAACGATCATCTTCGCCAACTCCATCAACTTCAGGGTTCAGACTTCGAGGCCGTAGAGGAGTCATCACTCATGGTACATCCCGACTCGGGACAAACGATAATGCGTGTACCTTCTCCAGGGTTAGCCTTATCAGTTCCCATTGCAGATGCAGCCGATTATAATGGCGATCGCAAAGCAGATATTGCGGTATATAGACCCTCCACCGGAGAATGGCTGGTATTAGGAAATACCTTTAGTGTTCCCTTGGGGCTACCTGGAGATATACCGGTTCCCGGGGATTATGACGGTAATGGAACGGCAGACTATGCCGTTTGGCGACCTTCCACAGGTGACTGGCATGTTTTGCTCAATGGGGCCGAGAATATTCAAAACTGGGGCTCTTCAGAGGACACCCCGGTTCCAGGGGATTATAATGGAGACAGGATAACCGACCGGGCCGTCTGGAGATCTTCTACCGGAGAATGGTGGATACTTTTCTCAGGGGGTGGTTCCGCAGTAACCGTCTGGGGCATATCCGGAGACCTTCCGGCTCCTGCCGATTACGATGGAGATGGCAGTGACGATCTGGCCGTTTTTAGACCCTCCAGCGGAACCTGGTATATCCTTAATTCCAGTAATGGTTTTATCAAGGTGCAAACTCTTGGGCAGAATGGAGACCTTCCCGTTCCGGGAGATTACGATGGGGACCGTCTGGCCAATATAGCCGTTTGGAGGCCTGGTACTGGAACCTGGATAGGAATCCGCAAAAACGGTAAAATCATCCAAAGGGTTTGGGGATCTCCAGGAGATTTACCTGTTCAGGCCGATTACGACGGGGATGGACGAACCGATCTGGGAATCTTCCGGGCTTCCCCAGGAGAATGGCGAATTCTTACCTCTTCCTCTCAATTCACTCAATTTACCATAATCCCCTGGGGCCTGCCGGGAGATATTGCAGTATCAGCTTCAGGTGGAAGATAACTTCTGTTATGCGGACGAAGTCAGGAATCCTACCAATTCCTAATTGAATATTCCTTCAGGCCAGGTACCCTGTTCGTCCTGGGCTGGTCAAAGGATGACCTTTAACCTCTGACAGGGAGCCCTGCCATACTCAGGACAAACGGGGAAGAAACGATAAGATTTATGGCGTATTTCAAAACGGAAATTGTATGGTTATGAATTCTCGTTTCTAGCTTCTGACTTCTGACCCCTGGTACCTGATTCCTGAAGAGTCGGGCCAAATTCACTTCTTCTCTGGAAGGGCAAAGACCAGGATATCATCTCCCAGAGGGTATCCAAAAATCGAGTTTCCTCCGGCAGCAACGGCAATATATTGCGTCCCATCGACTTCATAGGAGATGGGTGGGGCATTGACTCCGGCTCCACAGGGGAATCTCCAGAGGATCTCCCCGGTTTTAGCATCGAAGGCATCGAAATAACCGTTTCCTTCACCGGTAAATACCAGCCCCCCTGCCGTTGCCAGGGCACCTCCTACCATAGGCTGCTCCATCTTTTTCTGCCATAGGACCTTTCCCGTAGAGGTATGAATGGCCGTAAAAGTGCCCCATTGTTCTTCTTTAATTTGTATAAAAAAGGTATAGCTTTCCCACGGTTTGTTCTCTTCCGGGGTTAAGGTTCGGGAGATATATCGGGCAGGTAAGTGAATCCCGGAGATATAAACTGCCTCTGTTTGCGGGCTATAGGCTACAGGTGACCAGGAAGAGCCGCCGGTTGCAGAGGGCGCAATGCGGGTTCCTTCGGGAGAAGGTTTGGCAAATAGGTTCTCTTGCGGGACAAACGGTTCGGATTTCAGGAGAAGTTTTCCGGTTCGTCGATCATGAATATAAAACCATCCGGTCTTGCCCGCCTGACCCACGGCCTGGATCTTTTTTCCATCCTGGACGATATCGAACAATATGGCCGGGCTTGCTACATCATAGCCCCACCGGTCGTGGGGTACCTGTTGGTAATACCATTTGAGCTGCCCCGTTTCCACATCCAGGGCCACCAGGCTTACGGTATAAAGATTATCCCCGGGACGGGTTGAATCATCCATTTGAGGAGAAGGATTTCCGGTTCCTACATAAAGGAAGCCCAACTCAGGATCCAAAGCAGAGGCCGACCATACGGAACCACCGCCTACCTTCCAGGTCTGGAAATATTTTTTAAAAGCAACCTTTTCTGCTTCGATATCCCGATGGAGATCTTCTCCTTCCAGGGTTGTAGTTCGCCATTCCCCTTCCCAACCCTTCTCAGGAATGGTATACCATCTCCAGATTTCTTTTCCACTTTGAGCATCGTAAGCGGCCAGAAAACCTCGCAAGCCATATTCTCCCCCGGAGATTCCAATCGCCGTATGGAGTTGTTGGTCTCCTTCTTTAAGGTTCATGTGCAACCCATAGCCGACCCCCATGGTTCCTACTATAACCTTTCCCTTATAAATCATGGGAGCCATATTGGAGCTATATCCAGTAGCCCCGGTAACGGTTCCTCCCTGAAATTCTTTAACTCCCAGTACCGCCTCTACCGTCTCACGTTTTCCGGCTTCAGGATCCGTGATTTCTCTATCCCATACCACCTGTCCCGTCCTTTGATCCAGGGCAATCAACCGGGCGTCGATGGTCGCCATGTATACTTTTCCATAACCCACGGCCACTCCTCGATTGGCCGGTCCACAACAAAACTTTTCCGTACGAAGCTTGTGCTCATACCGCCAAATCTGTTTGCCCGTCCTGGCATCCAAAGCGACTACATGATTAAAAGGGGTGGTTACATACATGACCCCATCCACCACCAAAGGATTGGTTTGAAAAGATCCGATCTTTCCTGTTTGGAAGATCCATCGAGGAGTCAGGTTTTTGACATTCTCTACGTTGATCTGGTCAAGGGGGCTATAGCGTTGGTTGGAGTAGTCATGGCCATAGAGGCGCCAATTTTTTTTGTCTTGATAGGCTTCGAGCAGGCGAGCATCGGTTACCTCTTCAGCTTTACCATTTTCAAACCACGACGAACTTATCAAACCCATGAGAATAATCAGCAGCCAGTTAAATTTTTTTATCATAGTTCCTCCTTAGGACGAAGGGATGCCCGTAACTTTGCAGTCCCTTCTCTATCAACCTCCTGGTTTCCTTCTTTGATCAAGACTCCGTACTCTTGCTTTGCTATTTCCCGATCGTAGTATCCACGCTGAACATCTTGCAAAACCAATTCTGGCGGACGGTCCAGCGGATCCCCATAGCCTCCTCCCCCAGGGGTTTCCAATCTTAACCGGTCTCCCGCCTGCATCGGTATCCCTTCATCTTTGCTGATATGGGGAGGAAAGTATTCTTTTCCCTGAAGCAGGAAAGTATGTTTTGCAGATTTGGCCGGTTTTCCTTTAAGGACTCCGAAAGGAGCAAAGCGCCCCCGGTCCCCAAGGAGAGAGGCACTAGCCGTTCCCCGCCTAAGTTGAAACTCAAAAATAACCCCAAGTCCTCCCCGACGCATACCAGCTCCTCCAGATCCCTCCCGAATGGCATATTGGGTAAATAGAACCGGATAACGGGCTTCAAAAATCTCCAAAGCTTGAGTTCGAGCCAGGGCAATGGTAGGATTACCGTTGATCAATCCATCTGTAAGGTAATTTCCGCCGTATCCCCCTCCGATAAAAGAGTAAAAAACAAAGTATCCCTTGGCCGGATCTTCTCCGCCCACCGAGAGATTTGTGACCGTCCCCATGGGGGCTGCATAACATCTCTCCGGAATAGCCTGGCTCAGTGCACCCAATACGACATCGATGATTCGCTGACAGACCTCAGCGGCGCACCCGGATACAGGTCGAGGCGGTTGTGCATTGAGAAAAGTCGTGGGAGGAATGTTAAAAGAAAAAGGTCGAAAACATCCGGCATTGATGGGCACATCAGGAAAGATATGCTTAAAAGCAATATAAACCCCGGCTATGGTTGTGCTCAGGACACTGTTCAACGGCCCTCGACAGGGAGGACTGCTTTTGGAAAAATCCAGATAGACTTCACTCCCCTTCACCTCCATCTCCAGATGAATGGCTAGCGGTTTCCAATCCACCCCATCGCTGTCCAGATAGTCTTCAAACACGTACTTTCCATCCGGGATGGTCTCAATATAACGCCGCATCAGTTGCTCTGAACGGGTTTTCATTTCCCCAATGGCTGCAAAAACCGTTTCTTCTCCGTAGCGATCCAGAAGCCGGGTCAGTCGGTCGGCACCCAGGTTAAGAGAAGCAACCTTGGCAATGATATCTCCCTGCCGCTCCTCGGGGACCCGTACATTGTGCAGGATAATATCCAGGACCTCCTGGTTCAATTTACCCTTATCAAAGAGCCGCACGGGAGGAAGCCGTAACCCTTCCTGATAAATTTCCGTGGCTTTGGTACAAAATCCACCAGGGACCCGTCCCCCAATATCCGGCCAGTGGCCGCTATTGGCCAGGAAGGCGGTTAATTTCCCTTTATAAAAGAAGGGTTTCACCATCTTTACATCCATTAAATGGGTTCCTCCCAGATAGGGATCGTTCACGATATAGATATCTCCCGGAGCTACATCTGAAATTCGCTCGATGACGGAACGGACGGTAAACTCCATCACATAGATGAAGTTGGGAAGTCCCCGAGGTCCCTGGGTAATAACCTCCCCGGTGGTTTTGTGATAAATGCCACTAGCCCGGTCAAAACCATCGGAGATGACTGGTGAGAAAGCCATATGCTCCAATGTAGCATCCATCTCGTCGGCTATTTGCTCCAAACTGCCGCGAATTACGGCCAAGGTAATCGGGTCTACTTTCATACTATCAAATTCCTACGCTTCGAGGGAAGCCTCCATCCCACCTTACCAAAGCTATCAGGCAACGATACCTTGACTTTCAGAATAAAAAAGCCATTTTATATCATTATTAAAAATTAAAATAGGAATAAATCTTATTAAACCGGTTTCTTTGCTAAAAGCAAGAGATTTTTTTTGACTATCTTGATTGGAGAGGAATTTAAAACTATGGAAGTAGCTTTGAACATCGGTGCTGAAATTGGTGACTAGTTTGTGTTCCATGTCTAAAGAGGATAGAAGATTTATGGATAGGAGTCCATAAGAATTTCTAACTCTTACTTGACATTTTACTTTTAGGCTTGTAGCCATATTTCTATGAGGCCTGTCATCTCGATGTCACAAGACGATCAAGTAAAAGATGAAATCTGAGCTATTTTTGTGCAAAACATCAGAAAGCCAGTCGGTGACCGACTTAAACAAGTGATTCTTTTCGGTTCCAGAGCCCGAGGGGATCATGCTCCGGATTCCGATTATGATTGCTTGGTTGTTTTGGATGAGGTTTCTCCTGAGGTCAAAAATAGTATCGATGAGATAGCCGGTGAGTTTCTTTATCGATACAATAAGGCAGACCGGGGATTATGAATTTGATCTCAGTATTACGGAAGATGAGGCTAAGGAAGATATTCAACTTGCCGAAAGGATGGTGCAGGCTATCAAAGCGTCTTTGACCGAGGAAGGAGTTTTGTAGTATTTCAGTGGCTGTAACTCTGGATTTTGGCACTGAAAACGACTCCCCGCTTGTGTTCCATGACAAAAAAGGGCTGATGAATGGCAAGTGAAACAAGCACGACGTAAGATGTTAGGATTCCTTTTCCAGCAGGATGCCTCTTAAATCAACTTTCCATTAGAAAAGATTAATCGGATACCCGCATTCTGTGCAGCTTCCTGCACTTCGGGTCGGGCCCGGTAGCAGAAACACAAGGGGAAGATTTCGCCGGGTAGATTTTCTCGCGCTCTCTTGAGTTGCTCGCTAAACTTTTCCACTTCTCTTAGAGTCAGATTACGTTTCGCCTCTCCAACAATCCAGATCTTTCTTTCCGGTTTTGTTGGATCCATAGCCGTTCCGAAGATATCCACTTCTTCTGGCTCATCGTCCCAGGTTTTCCATACCCGTTCCAGCATGCTTACCTGCCAGCCAAATTCACGTCTTAATGTAGCATACACGACACCGTGCGCAACATCTTCAATATCCCCACCCATCATGTCACTCAGGCCCCCAACCTGCTTACGAAGGCCATCGATAGCATGGACCAGTTGCTCAATAGCCGATTCTAATCTACCCAGGCGCTCCTCACTGCGCCGTTGGGCCTCAGCCAGCTCGGCCACCCGCTCCTCGGTCCGCTGCTGGGCCTCAGTCAGCCGCTCCACAGCCAGCTCCAGACTGCCTATCCGCTCCTCGGTCCGCTGCTGGGCTTCTGCTAACTCGCCTATCTGCTGTTCAGTCCGCTGCTGGACCTCAACCAGCTCGGCCACCCGCTCCTCGGTCCGCCGCTGGGCCTCGGCTAACTCGGCCACGGTCTGCTTCAGTTCTCGAAAGTCCTCGCGCGGCACACCAACCTGGTAGATCTGCGTGACCACTTTATCCAATACGTTCAGGAGAACGCCTGCGGTCCGCTCATCAAAGGCCTGTTGCAACTCGGTCAACAGAGCCTGTCGATTGATTGATGTTCCTATATCGCTCATCGTTTCTGTCCTCGATTTTGAATCCTAACTTAACCGTTTGTTTTAAGTTTAAAGGCCTGATAAGGATTTGTCAAGAACTAAGGATTTGCTCCAACAAAAAGGACAATAGGGTGAGGAGATTATCCCGATATCCGCTTGATCAAAACGTATTCCCTTTCGTCTTTAACGGGTTGATAGTTTTTAAATTTTATTTTTCTTAATAATTTGGCCTGCTGGAGGATTTCGTAATTTTTGAAGGCGTCCAAATCTTTTTTCAGAAGAATAATATACTCAACCTCCCTATCATATTCTTTTAATTGACCTTCAGAGAAAGCCTGAGCCCAGCTTGTAGTGTATCTATCCAGACCGTATACGGCAAGGTCTCCCTGTTGAAGATTCTTCCAGTAAAGAACCAGTTTTTTAATAGGTTCTCCGGAGAAATAAGAATAAAGTAAAAAGAGGGTTAAATGCAGGCAAAAAAGACCTATTGCAATCTTTTTCAGGGTGCTGGCGAGGCCATTCTTATAAAAAAGATAGGCAGATAAGATGGCTAAAAGGGGAAATAAAACCAGTAAATACCTGGCCCTGTGTCGCTCAACGAAGAATATAAATACCACCAAAACAGCGCCAATATAGGGTAAAAATAAAGTAAATTCCTTTGGAAATACCGTTCTTTTTTTTAGGTATATATAAGCCGCAACTACTGTAAGTGGTAAATAGTACACAATGACCCGGAAGTAATAGGCCATATTTTCAATCATGGATTCAAGGTTAGACAGTAAAGATACAGCAGAAGATTCTGTTTTGATTTGCTCGAATAACTCCTGGTAATGATAGGTATAAGCATACAGATACCAGGGAAAGGCAATGAGCATGAAGGCTAACAGGTTAATCGGGTGAATCAAATAAATGAGATATTTTTTATAATTCTCCGGTTTCAAGTAAATTAAATAGAAAAGCATGGCGAAGAGGGGAAAAATCCCCACAAAACCTTTGGATAAAAAAGCCAGGCCCATGGCCATGTATCCAAGGAAATAATTTATTTTTAACCCCTTAGGCTGGACCAGGGTTTTATAAAAGTAATACAGGCTTAAGGTAGTAAAAAAAGTTAAAACCAAATCGGTCATGGCCAGTCGAGAATATTCGATAAAAATCGATGAGGAGGACAACAGAAGGATGGTCAGGATTGCAAATTCTTGATGGGGGATTATCAACAGTGCGAATTTATAAAGAGTAAAAAGGGTTAAACATGCAATGACTAAAAATAAAATTCGAGAACTCCAGAGATGAATACCGAATAATTTATAACTTAACACAACGATCCAATAGGGTAAAATAGGCTTTTGAAATCTTACATCTCCAAAATAGGTGGGAAGGAGATAGTTATGGTTTTTTACCATGTTTATGGAAGAGGTGATATAAAAGGATTCGTCGGTTTCATAGGGAACTGTATTATTCAGGATCGATCCTACCAGGATAAAATAAGTTAATAGCCAGGCATAGAGGGAATAGTTCGTTTTAGTTTGCTTCATAGGCTTTTGGTTTTCTAGAGGGTTTGAGATATTTTTCTTGTGTTTTCCCTCACCTCGGGTTTCTCTGCCATGATAGGGAAGAGGGATTAGGATAAGGGCGATTTTATCTCATCTCCATCAATAGATTTCCACCTTCCTCCACGTAAGCCCGGACCCAAGGTTCCAGCCAGATGGTTGTATCCGGCTGCTCGATAACGGCAGGACCAGAGAAATGGATGTCCCAGGGTAGAAGAGAACGCTCATAGACCGGGCATTCCATAAATCGATCTTCCACAAACACAGGTCGGGTACCTTTCTGGGCCTCTTTCAGAGAAGTTTTCGGCCGGGTCAAAAAATCTTTCAGGGACAGATTCGGGCGAATGCCTATGATCGAGGTCCGGAGATTGAGTAAACGAACAGGGAGACGTTCCAGGAGCGTTTCCAGTCCGCCAAAAGCTTCCTCTACCTGTCCATATTGGCGGAGGTAGGCATGGCGGAAATTCTCTGCGATCAAGGAGGGGGAAAGGGGTCCTGCAGGTAAAGACATACGGATGACGTGGGTTTGCCCTTCATAGGAAATGTCGGTCTCACGGAGGATATTCAGGTGAACCAGGGGAATTTTTTCTTGTCGGATTAATTTTTCTCCCCGGTCCAGGTGTTCGGTAAAGATTCGTTCTATTTCTGTCGGATCCAGCTCTGAAAGGCGACGGTTAACGGTGGTTACAAAGTCGTGTTGAAGATTGGCAATGACACATCCCCAGGCCGAGGTGATTCCGGGATAATAGGGGACCATAGCCCTGGCAACTCCCAACTCCCGAAGAAGAAAGCTGACCAACAGAGGGCCACCTCCTCCGAAGGAGAAGAGAACAAAGTCCCGGGGGTCGTAACCGCGGTCTATGGAGATACGCCGGATACTTCCGGAGATACGATTATTAGCGACGGTAATGATGGCCAGAGCGGCTTCCTCTGGAGAGAGACCCAGGGGCTTTCCAATTTTTTCGGCGATAATGGATCGAGTCCGTATAACATCCAACGAGAACCCTTTCCTTCGGGCGATGGGGTAATCGGGATTGATCCTTCCCAAGATCAGATGGGCATCGGTAACTGTTGGTTGGGTCCCTCCCATCCCATAACACACCGGTCCTGGCTCTGCTCCTGCACTCTGAGGCCCTACCTGAAGAACTCCCCCCGGATCGATCCGGGCAATGCTCCCTCCTCCCGCTCCGATGGAGTGAATATCGATCATAGAAACCATGATGGGAATACCGAATTCGAGTTCTGTTCCGTTTGAGACGGTTGGTTTTCCTCCAACCACCAGGGATACATCAAGGCTGGTACCGCCCATATCATAGCCGATCAGGTTTTGAAATCCACTTTCTCCGGCGATCCGGGTAGCGGCAATAACTCCGGCTGCCGGGCCGGAGAGAATGGTATTTACAGAAAGGGTTCGAGCCGCTTCCACCGACATCATCCCTCCGTTGGACTGCATAATAAGGAGACTTCCTTTATATCCCCGCTCTTCCAGGCGTTGTTGGAGTTTAGTCAGGTAGCGACTGACAATAGGCTGAACATAAGCATTTACGACAGCCGTACTGGTTCGCTCGAACTCACGGATAAGGGGAAGAATGTCTGCCGAAGCTACGATAAAGAGATGGGGCCAGCGGGCTTCAAGAAGGGCTTTGGCTTTTCGCTCATGAACAGGGTTGATATAGGCGTTTAAGAAGCTAATTACAATGGCTTCTACACCGGCGTCCACAAGTTTTTCTGCTTCTGCCAGGACTTCCACCTCGGCCAGAGGAATAAGAATTTCTCCTTCGGCAGAGATCCGTTCAGAAACTTCCCTACGCCGATCCCTCGGAATTAAAGGCTCATAAGATCCGGTAAGGCCATAGAGATGAGGCCGGTCCCGACGCCTAAGTTCCAGGATATCCCGAAACCCATGGGTCGCTATAAGCCCACAACGCGCACCTCTCCGCTCCAGGATCGCATTGGTAGCGACCGTGGTACCGTGAATGACCAGCTCGATAGCCCTGTAATCGATCTCAAGCATATCGAGACCTGCCATCAAACCCAGAGAAGGATCCTTGGGAGTGGAAGAGATTTTGCCGATCTGTAGGGTATGAAGATTTTCATCCAGAACCATCATATCCGTGAAAGTCCCACCAATATCTATTCCTACCAGCTTTGCCATAAAATAATCCGGGCCTCCTTTGTCCCATACCCCCTTTATTCCATCTCCTTACCCATCGCCCAACAAATACCCCCCCCTATATGGCTTAAAAACAGCGGTTCTTTGTAGGTTTCCCGGGTATGTCCCATGGCGGTATACCAGGCTCGCCCTCCATCATACTCGTGATACCAGGAAATAGGATGGCTCTCTCCCATATTACCCCCGGAATAGGTCGTTTCATCTATCTGGATAAGTACTTTAACCTGAGGACTGGGATCATGGCGAAAATTGTACCACTCATCGCTTCGGATCCACTCAGAGGGTAATTGCCGGGTAGAGATATGGGTTGAATCCACCACCTTAAGAGTCGCCGGTTGGACGGCCGGATGATTTTTAAAGTAAGTCCCGACAAGCCGGCCATACCAGGGCCAATCATATTCCGTATCCGTCGCCGAGTGGATCCCAACAAAACCCTTTCCCTTCTGAATAAACTTCTCAAAAGCCGCCTGCTGTTCTGGATTTAGAACATCCCCCGTTGTATTTAAAAATATAACCGCCTGGTATCCTGCTAAATTATCATCGGTAAAAACCCCTGCATCCTCCGTGGCTTCGACCTGAAACTGATGCCGGTTACCTAAAGACCGAATCGCAGCAATCCCATCAGGAATCGATTCGTGGCGAAATCCCCTTGTTCTAGTAAAAATTAAGATCTTCCTCATCCTGACCTCATGATAAGGTTTGAAAAAGCTACCCCGGTCATAAACCAGGGTATTAAATAACTCCTGTCTTGAGCCTCTCAAAGAGATTATATTCATCAAAATCGGCCGAAGCAATAAAAAAATCTACCCGGAAAACTTCCTATCTTGAAGAAGAGTTATGTGAAAATTTTCTTTCTTCTGAATCAGAGGATAAGTACATTGATATAACCTGAGGTCAATGCTTTGATCTATTCTTTTTTAAAATTTTTTAAGTCGATCTGGAAATATCCAGAAAGGAGGCCTGTACGAAATGACAGAACCAGAACAGAAGGTTATCGAGGCTTTAAATAAAATTGGAATTCCTTACGAAACGATTCAGATTGATCCGGAATTTGCCGATACGGCAGCCTTTTGCAAAAAATACGGTTATCCCGTTGAGCGCTCCTGCAACACCCTCATCGTCACTTCTAAGAGAGGACCCAAGAAATATGTAGCCTGTGTGGTTTTAGCCAACACCCGGTTGGATGTAAATAATCGGGTTAAGAGTCTTATGGGCGTTTCCAAAGCTTCGTTTGCTTCTCCCGAGGAGATGATAACTCTTACCGGTATGCAGGTAGGTGGCGTAACCCCTTTTTCACTGCCTAAGGATTTACCGCTTTATGTCGATGAACGAATCATGGGTCTGGATTGGATCATTTTAGGGGGTGGGGGTCGTTCGTTGAAGATCAAAATCTCGCCCAGGGTTTTTACAGAATTAGGAGCCGAGATTATTTCAGGCCTGGCCTTAGAAGGAAAAGAGACCTAGAAGGATTTTTTCCATACCTGAATTCCCATTCAGAAGAACGTAAAATTTCCCGGGTTCAACTGGCTGTATAGGAGCAGGTTTGAAACCTGCTCCTCCGGCGACCTCATGATATACCTGGAAAGATCTTCTACCAGGCTATATCGGTAAATTGCAGGGGTAGGGCGAAATCTTGCTTCGCCCTGTAAGATTTTACCCTCTTAATTATTTCCTTCTGTTTGATCGGGAATAAATTTGAGAGCCACCCCGTTATTACACCATCGCTGGCCGGTCGGTGGAGGACCGTCATCAAAGACATGGCCTTGATGACCTCCACATCGAGCACAATGATACTCCGTACGGGGGAAAATCAGCTTAAAATCTCTTTTAGTTTCCAGGTGGCCTTCTATAGAAGTAAAGAAACTCGGCCAACCTGTACCACTATCAAATTTCATCTCCGAGGTGAACAAAGGAAGTCCGCATCCTGCACAAACATACAAGCCCTTTCTTTTCTCGTTATTAAGAGGGCTAGAAAAGGGGCGCTCGGTTCCTTCTTCACGCAAAATATGATATTGTTCCGGTGTTAGAATTTTTCTCCATTCTGCATTGGATTTTTGAATTTTTTCGATTTTATCAGCCATAACTCTACGATCTCCAACCAGGTTTAAGAGAATCAAAGGGGAGGTTGCAAGACTCAGAAAACCGATGATAAAATGGCGTCGATTCATGGATCGAGATTTTTACTCTTCCTACAGCTTGGCCGCTCGAGGCGAAGCGCAGGATTTTCTGTACCCGGTTTATAAACCGTTATCATTCTTGGGCCTAAGGCCTTCAAAAATCATATTACACTCAAGTTTGGAATTTGTGTATTATTTTTTTATTTTTTAGGGCGTTAGCAAGGTGTTAGGCCTTTTATAAATCCCATTCCAGTTTCCTGCTTAACAAAGTTTACTTAACGATATACTTAGGGGTAATAGGCGTTCCACAAGATTCGCAGGGAATTGTGTCCTGGATTTTGCTTTTTGGAACAGTTTGAGTACGATGGCACTTGGGACATCGTCGGGTTTGTGCTTTGGCGGTGGTATGGGCTATAATCCATTGAAATAAGGGATTCATATTATCCTCCTTGATTTGAACCTTCCTGAAAAAAATTGGCTGCAGCGGTGAGCTGATCGGGGCGTCCCAGAAGCAGAACCAGATCTCCTTCCTGGAAGATATCCCTGGAAGTTGGGTTTACAAGGATATCTTCATTCTGGTGCTGAATGGCTATGACGGTTGTTCCGGTTTTTTCTCTGAGTCCGGAATCTTTAAGTCGTTTACCGATTAAAGGACTTCCGGGCTTAACCCGGTAAACCTCCAGAGATAGATCACTCAAGAAGCGATGTAATCCTTCACCTGGCCGGTGAGCTTCGTAGAGGGATCGGAACATTTCGTAGCCATCCCGACGGATTTCCTGGATACAATGCTCGATGACGTCCCGGGGTACCAGGTATTTTTGCAAGACCCGGGTGAAAATTTCGACGGAGGTTTCAAACTCTTCCGGGATGACTTCCTGGGCACCAAGGGCAAACAAAGGTTCCATCTCCTGTAAATATCGGCTTCGTACAATGATATGCACCCCGGGATTAAGCCGTCTGGCCAGGTCGGTACTCCGTCGGGTGGCCGAAGCATCGGAGATTGCGATTACAACAACCCTGGCTTTCTCGATTCCGGCCTGTTGAAGAATTTCCGGGTTCGTAGCGTCCCCGAATAGGATGGGAACTCCTTTTTTACGTTCGACTCTCACAATTTCCGGGTTCATCTCGATAACCGTATAGGGAATTCCGGCGTATTTTAGAACCCGGGCCAGGTTACGACCGTTTACACCATAACCGATGATAATGACATGATCCTCCAGCGGCTGGTGGATACTCCCATCCGCCGTTGCTATCTCTCGATTGACAAGCCAGGGCTTTGGAACCCGATTTTCTAGCCAGATCGCCAGTCGGAATCCGAGTTTATAGAGTCCCGGGGTCATGGCCATGGTTCCTACTGCAACGGCCAGAAAGAGTTGGTTCAAACGGGCATCAAGAAGACCTGCTTGAGCACCTATTCGGGATAGGACGAAGGAGAACTCCCCGATTTGCGCAAGCAAGAAACCTGTTATGACCGCAACTCTTAAAGATTGTCCCAAAAGAAAGGCCACTCCACCTGTTACCACCATTTTTACAGCCATAACGATCAACAGATCTGCCAGGAAAAGAAAGGGGGCTGAGAGGAGAGTTCGAACGTCAAAGAGCATGCCAATGGAGATAAAAAATAGACTGTTAAAAACTTCACGGAAAGGAAGTACCTCGGCAAGGGCCTGATGGCTGTACTCGGATTCAGAGATGACAAGTCCGGCAATGAAGGCCCCCAGAGCCAGAGAAAGCCCAACCTTTGCGGTTGCCCAGGCGGTACCCAAGCAAAGGAAAATGATGGTTAAAAGAAAAATCTCTCGTTTCCGGGTGTTAACGGCCTGGTGCAAAAGCCAGGGGATCAGGTACCTGGCTGCCAGGATGGTGACCCCGATAAACAGAAGTGCTTTTCCTATAACCCAGGGAATGGTCATTATATCTCCTCCCTGCCCGCCGAGAAAGGGAGTCAGTAACATCATGGGAACAATACAAAGATCTTGAAAAATAAGAATACCCAAAGAGGCTTTGCCGTGCGGACTGTCTAGTTCACCGTGATCGGATAGAAGACGCAGGACAATCGCTGTACTACTGAGAGAAACCAACATACCAAGAAACGTCGCCGTCGCCCAGGAGATATGAAGGGTCGGTGCAAAGATCATAATCAATGCGACGGTAAGGGAAACTTGAAGCCCTCCTCCAAAAAGAAGGAATGTCCGCAGGCGCACCAATTGCTGGATGGAAAACTCGACCCCTACCGTGAAGAGGAGAAGAATAACCCCGATTTCGGCCATAGCTTCAACCTGATGAATCCCCTGGATGAGTCTAAGCCCATAAGGTCCACAGATGGTCCCTGTAATTAAGAATCCTACAATGGGAGGGAGATTAGCCCGATGAAAGGCTACCACCGTCAGGGCACTGAGGCCAAATAAGGCCAAAAGATCTTGAAGAAAAGTTAGCTCAGGCATTGGGTTTTAGGATCTCTATGGGATAAATCTTCCGTTAGAGTTATCTCCTCCAGGCTATAGGCCCATGATCTGAATCAAGGGACTTAGAGTAGGATGAGTTAAATTTTTTATTAAATCATTCCCCCGATGGGGGTGTTTAAAGGGTTAGAGAGAACTTGATCGGGATTGTGAAAGCGGAATAGGATTCCCCCCCTATTCTGAAAGGATCTGCCGGAGTTGATCAACGGTATAAATTTTTCCTTCCAACAGCCGATAGCTTTCAGATAATTGCAGGAAAGGAAAGTCCACTAACACTTCATAGATACCGTTATTTAACTCCGGATAACTTTCCAAAACGGCCTTGATACAGCTCTTTGCATCTGGATTTCCCTCTGTATCGACCACATAGACTTCGTTACTTCCGTCGAAAATTCCATGGAAGTTGAGAATGGCCAGATCTTTTAAGACTTCCTCCTTTTTGAGTACCCTCATACGACCTTTCGATTTTAAAAAAATAAGTAAAAAGAGGCTTGAATTCAATTAGCCGGTGAAACGATTATGTCTGTAACATATCCTAAAACAGATTTGAGAGGATGTCAACAGAGGTTGTGTAAATTGTATCTGTATCAATTTAGCAGGTAGAAAAAGAAACACCCCCCTGGCCCCCTCCAGGGGGAGACTGACATAGGGTTGCTGCTGATGAAGTCCTCCCTGGAGGGGGCCAGGGGGGTGTTCAGACAGAAAAAGTGACACCTCCTAAATGGTTACAGTTACGTGTAAATTCACAAATGTTCTGTTTCCTTCTTGACAGAACCCTTGGGGTGTGCTAGTAAAAAGCCATATGATGGAAGGTAATTTAAAAGAACTCATTGTGGAAGCCCTTGTACGGGCCAAAGAAGCAGGGGAGTTGAGGTATTCTCAACTTCCGGAAATCATTCTCGAACGACCTGCCGAGAAAAGTTATGGAGATATTACAACCACCGTGGCCATGACCCTGGCTTCCCTGGAACGAAAACCTCCCCGGGTTATTGCAGATATTATCCTAAAACATATGAGTCCGTTGCCTTCCTGGATTGAAAGACGGGAGATTGCAGGACCCGGTTTTATAAACTTTTACCTGTCCCCATCTTTCTGGCATAACCAACTCCTGTTCATTTTAAACCGGGGAGATCGATTTGGGTCTTCGGATTATGGAAAGGGAATGCGGGTTCAGGTAGAGTTTGTGAGCGCAAATCCGACCGGGCCCCTTCATGTGGGACACGGGCGAAATGCCGCGGTAGGAGATGTATTGGCACGGATCTTAACCTTCAGTGGGTATCAGGTAGAAAAGGAGTTTTATATCAATGATTTCGGCAATCAAATCGAGCTTCTGGGACAGTCCGTGTGGAGTCGATACATGGAGTTGAATGGGAAGCCTGTACCGTTCCCGGAAAATGGATATCACGGAGATTATGTTTATGATATAGCCAGAGAAATCATAGCCAGGAAGGGGACCGAGTTTGTAGAGAAAGATCCAGCAGAGGTGCTTTCCTTTTTTGCAGAATTCGCCTCTCAGGCTATGTTGGAACGAATTAAAGCCGATTTAGAGGCATTTCGCGTCACCTTTGATAGCTGGTTCAGCGAGAAAAGCTTATACCAGAACGGATCCGTAGCTCAGGTACTGGAGATCCTTAAATCAAAGGGCTTCATTTATGAGCAAGAGGGCGCTCTTTGGTTTCGTTCTACTCAGTTTGGGGACGATAAAGATCGGGTGGTTATTCGCTCAGATGGACGTCCTACTTACCTGGCCTCGGATATAGCCTATCATCAAAATAAGCTTCAACGGGGTTTTTCAAAGCTGATCAATGTTTGGGGAGCCGATCATGGAGGTTATGTTCCTCGTGTAAAAGGAATTATAAAGGCCCTGGGCTACCCGGAGGATATCCTATCGGTCGTTCTCATTCAACTGGTTCGGTTAATGCGAGAAGGCATGGAAGTTAAAATATCTAAACGGTCGGGAAAACTTATTTTACTCTCCGATCTTGTTGAAGAGGTAGGTGTGGATGCGGCCCGGTTTTTCTTTACCATGCGACGTACAGACAGTCACCTGGACTTTGATTTAGAATTGGCCAAAAGCCAATCTAAGGATAACCCGGTCTATTATGTCCAATACGTTCATGCCAGAATCTGTAGCCTTTTTCGAGAAGCCAAGAAACTTAGTATAGCTCTACCATCTCCCCCGGAAGTAGATCTAAACCGATTAAACTCTGAAGAGGAACTTGCTTTAATTAAAGAACTATATCATTTTCCTAAAGTGGTCATCGAGAGTGCTCTTTCTCTGGAACCGCATCGTATCACTTTCTATCTTCAGAACCTGGCGAGTATTTTTCACAGCTATTATAATAAATACCGCTTTATCGGCGATGACCCGGCCCTAACCGGAGCAAGACTTACCCTGGCCAAAGGAGTTCAGATCGTTTTAAAAAATGCCCTGGATCTGTTAGGCGTATCGGCTCCAGAAGTGATGTAGCAAAATCCAGAAGTCAGGAGTCAAAGGTCAGGAACCAGAATCCAAAAATTCTGGCTGCTGACTTCTGGCTCCTGGATCTGTTAGGTATGAAAAATCTTAACAAGATTAGAGGCAAGAGAGAATTTCATTTTGATGATAAAGAGCTTATCGCTTTAGGAATCTGTTCGACCCTTTTAATCTTTTTGGTTCTTTGGTTAGGTATTTTAATCGGTAAGGGAAATCAAGCTCAAGAGATGACCAAACTGGAAGAGAACCCTCCCATTACCTTATCCCCATCATCCTCATTGGATAATCCTTCTTCAACCCAGCAAGCTCAAGGAAAACTAAAGGAGGAGGAGTCCAAGCATGCTTCTTCTTCACAACCGGGAGAACCTAAACGGGATTTAAAGTTGAGTTACTATACCGTCCTCCAAGATGCCGAACAGCCTAAAGATCAGAGTATCAAACAGTCAGAAGCTAGCCCCGGGATGTCGGTTGTCAAATCAGATTCTAAAGAATTGAACTCAGGCCAAACAACCGAGGACTCGAAAAAGGAAGAGGTTTCCAAAGAAGGGTCCGGTACAGAAGCCGGATTGGAACCTCGGAGAACGGACAATTTACCGGAAGTACCTTCTAAAAAGCCGGAAGGACCTGTGAAAAATAATTTTGAGTCTGAATCTGCAATTTATACCGTTCAGGTTGCTTCCAGCCAAAATCGGGAAGAATCTGAATTACTCCGAAACCAACTTCGAGAAAAAGGCTATGATGCAACCCTTATCTCCGTTAATCTGGGACCCCAGGGGATTTGGTATCGAGTTCGGGTTGGAAATCTGAAAGATCGAATGGAAGCCGAGCGCTTAAAAAAGGAACTCCAGGAAAGGTTTTCTGTTTTAGCCAGGAATCCACTGATTGTAAAGGGGAGTGAACAATAAGAAGTGTAGGGGTCTAGAGGCTCGTGGAAGCAGGTTCCTGGCCACAATTCACAACTCCCGCTCTTCTTTTTCCCGGATCCTCATCTGTCGATCCCATTTTTCTTTAAAGATAGAATATTTCTGGGTAAGATTCTCAAACTTAAAACGATGCAGGGTCCTGGGAATGACTTTAGATTTCCATTTTTGGATCAAAAACTCGGTTTGGGTTCTCAGCTCTTTCGGTTCTTTGTAGATTTTACGGGCAAAGAAATCCTCGTACAATTTGATGAGTTGTCTTATGTTTCCATCGATAACCTGTAAATCTACTTCAATATCGTCCCTTTTAATCTCAACCTTTTTCCTTAAATCATTCTGTTTCCTTCTATCATAAGGCAACAAGGTAGACCTCCTATCTTCCCTCTATAGGTAGAGGGATGGACCCTCTTATCCTATCCATGGGGAGGGTTGGGGTAGAAGTAAGGAACTGCCAGATGGTTTCGGCCAGTTTTCTGTTGATGAGAGGTACTTTCAGAAGTTCCTCTACAGAAGCTTCTCGAATCTTTTGAATATTTCCAAAATGCTTCAGAAGGGCTTTCTTCCTCTGAGGTCCTACTCCTGGAATCTCATCCAGAATCGAATGGAGTGTTGCCTTTTTCCGCACCGTTCTATGATACGTTACTGCAAACCGATGGGCTTCATCTCGAATTCTTTGAAGAAGCTGTAATTCTTTGGATTCCCTGGGCAGAATCAAAGGATCCCCTTCAGGCTTTAGAAAGATTTTTTCCTTATCTGTTTCAGAATATTTGACACCTTTGGCCTTAGCAAGACCGATTACGTCGGGATGGCGTACACGAAGTTCTTCTAAAACTTCCAAAGCGGCACTCAATTGACCTTTTCCTCCATCGATGACAATAAGATCCGGGAGTTCAAGACCCTCCTTTAAAACCCGACTATACCTCCTTCGGAGCACTTCCCGCATCATTCCAAAATCATCCGGTCCGGGGGTATATTTAATTTTAAACTTTTTGTATTCCGATCTGGCAGCTTTTCCATCTTTCCACACCACCATGGACCCTACGGCATAGCCCCCCTGAATGTTGGACATATCAAAGGCCTCAATGCGGACAGGAAGATTCCTGAGACCCAGGCTTTTCTGGAGTTGCTCTAAAACCTCGGGACCTTCTCCGGATCCGATTTCGATTTCTTCCCTCAGGGCAAGTTCCGCATTTTTAAAGGCCATGTCGACAAGTCGTTTCTTTTTTCCCCGTTGAGGGACTATCAAGTTAACTTTTTTTCCTTTACGACGCGATAACCACTCGGAAAGAATTTCCTCCTCACCAATCGGCTCGGGGAGAACGATTTCCTCAGGAATGAATACCTCCCGGGCATAAAACTGCTTGATGAAAGAGGTTAATATCTCTGCCTTTTCAAGCTCGTCGGAGCGGGTTAAGTTAAAGTCGCTTCGCCCGACCATTACCCCGTTTCGGATGAAAAACATCTGAACGTTCACCAGATCTCCCTGTACGGCATAGGCCAGGATATCTTGATTTTCAAATCCCATGGAAATGACCTTCTGACGTTCCATGACCCTTTGGATAGCCGTGATCTGATCCCGAATTTTAGCAGCCTGTTCAAATTCCAGGTTGGCGGCTTTCTCTTCCATCTTGGCCTGAAGACTTTTAACCAGATCTTCTTTCTTACCTTCCAAAAAGAGCCGAACCTCTTGAACCAGTCTATCGTATTCTTCTTTCGTACACATGGCCGCACAAGGTCCGATACATTGCCCAATCTGATAGTCCAGGCAGGGCCGTTCCATGCAATTGAAACTGATAGTATAGGTACATTGGCGGATGGGAAAGATTTTATGGATAAGTTTCAAGGTCTTCCACAGGGCATTGGAGGGAATATAAGGGCCAAAGTAAAGGGCTCCATCTTTTTTGATTTTCCGAACTGCAATAACTCGAGGAAACTCCTCCTGCAGAGTTAATTTGAGGTAGGGAAAATTCTTGTCATCTTTGAGAACCACATTAAATTTGGGCTTGTGTTTCTTGATGAGGGTCCCTTCCAGAATGAGAGCTTCCAATTCAGAGTCTGTGACAATATACTCCAGGTCTGCAATTTGAGAGACCAGGGTATCGATTTTCGGAGAGAGGGAACGGGATTCTTGAAAATAGGAACGTACTCGATTTTTTAAAGACCTCGCCTTTCCTACATAGATGATCCGCCCTTCTACGTCCTTCATTAAATAAACCCCGGGATCATCCGGCAGATGTTGAAGCTTCCGGAATAAATTATCCGATTTAGTTATCTTGCTCTCGGTCATGGGAAATTGAATTCCTGGAGAATCTTTTAAGAATCTTTCTTTTAAGAAGCGTAAATCGGGCGTAAGGTTGGGGATATTTTCTTTTCAGCCATTTTAGAATTCGGTTAGCCGTTTCGCTTTCCTTAGAAAGAATCGCTAACCCAATGGCCAGGAATAGAAAACCTTGCAGTATAGGAAGAAATAACCCTACTACTCCCAAAATCAAAAAAAACCAACCCACTACCAGGATAACAATTCGCCTTACAACCGGGGTCCAATAGATAAATTTCACGTTTGAACTTCTAAGTCTGGGTCCTCTTCGGAAAAGCAACCAGGTAAATAATAAGCTTAAGCTACTATAAAGCACATACTCTAATAGATCCAGTTCCATCTACTCCATTAATATTGGTCCTTTTACAAGGTATGTCAAGGAAACAAGTTAGTCGGGCAGGTACACAGGCGCCTCGCCTGCTTTCTCAAACATAACCCAATCCTCGAAGTTGTTGAAGTAGCCCATGGATGTCCCCCAGGACCCATACTTCTGCTATTTTTTCGCCATAAAAGTGGAAGACTGCCGCACCGGCATATTCCACGCGATATCCCGTCGGGGGAATACCCAAGATCGTACCCAGGTAGGTAAGCCTGGCAAAAGCCCCATCGTCTTCCGAAATGATCTCTTCCACGTGGTTGGTAAAATCAGGGAAGGCCGCCTGTATTTTATCCAGGTACTCTGCAAATCCGGAGTGGCCGAACTTCTCCTCACCGAGGGAGCCTCGAAACTTGATATTATCTGTAAGTAACTCAGGAATCTTGCGCTTATTGAAGCTATTCCATAACTCCTCGTAGAACCGTCGAATTAAGTCACGGTTTCTGTTCCTCATCCTTGCACCCCTTTGCGGGTACCCGACCGACGGTAAAGCTAAACAACCTCAGACAACGGCTTCACCATGAGCACTGAACTGGCCGGGCAGAGGGTCGAAAACTCCGAGGTACGTTGAATCTCTGGAGGGGCCATTTCCCTCGGGATTACCTTATAACCCAACCGTTTAAAGAAGCGTTCCGCCGTGGTGGTCAGGAGATACAGCCAAGTGACACCCCTAACCCGTGCAACCTCTTCAGCGTAGGTTACAAGAGCTGAACCCAGTCCCCTCGACCGATTTCGCGGGGAAACAACCAGTGATCGAAGTAAACCGACCGGGCCCTCTAATTCGAGACCGACAACCCCTTCAACCTTACCATCCACCTCACAGGCAAAGAAGGTTTTCAGCTTTTCAGGCGTAATATCCAGGGTCGGTAACTCTGCCTCCAATAGCAGGTGTTTTACCGCTGATTCGGGCGGACTCGCCCGGATCTTCACCTCTACCTCCCGTCCTTCTTTATCAACAAACCGGATTCTTGACCATTCCATCGTCGTAAAAAGGTGATTCTTAGTCCCTTCCCTATCCTCTCTCCTTTGAAACACCCCTTAAACTGTAGGGACGACCTCCTGTAGCTGTCCTGTTTAAGGATGATTCTAAGGATCATTTCCGGTTAATGAAGAGTTATAAATAGAATAGCAAAAGAAGGTCCAATGGTCAAGCAAAAACTGCTGGACGAGCTACTACCTGGTCGGTATTGAAATGGGGTGTAAAGTAGAGATAGGGGGACAAGGGAGTATGGGGATAATATCCCCATACTCTGAGGAAGGGGGTTTAGTTAGCGCTTCAGGATCAGATAGAAGGTGCTGTCCCCTCGACGAATCAAAAACAGAATTTGATCGCTTTTGCCTGCTTTGGCTATGGCCCGGTTATAATCGCTGAGGTTTCTGACTTCTTGACGGTTAACCTCTTTAATGAGATCTCCTCGTTGAATTCCGGATTCATCGGCCAGGCTACCGGGTTCTACCTCAACTACCACCACGCCATGATCTCCTTCATAACCCAGTCTGGAAGCCAGGTCTGGCGTTAAGTTCTGTACCTGGATTCCAAGTTCGGAGACTTCTTTTCCTGGAGTCCCGGCCGAAGCTATCTCTGCAGGAAGTTCGGCGATCTCCACGGTTAATGTCTGGTGATGACCATCCCGAATGATTTCAATGGGGACTTTCTCTCCAACGGGAGTTGAGGCTACCATGTTCCGGAGTTGATTGGGATCGTTGACATCTCGATTCCCATACCGGATGATGATATCTCCTCGTTTAAAACCGGCTCTTTCTGCCGGACTTCCTTTGGTTACATCCCCGACCAGAACTCCTTCTGCTTTACTTAAACCGAAACTCCTGGCCACATCTTCGGTAACGGGTTGAATCTGGACTCCCAGCCAGCCCCGGACAATTTTACCATTTTCGATCAGACTTTGCATGATGCTCTTGGCCATATTAATGGGGATCGCAAAACCGATTCCCTGATAACCTCCACTTCGACTGAAAATAGCGGTATTGATACCGATAACCTCCCCATCCAGGTTTACCAGGGGACCTCCACTGTTTCCGGGGTTGATGGCGGCATCTGTCTGGATAAAATCTTCATAATCGGCAATACCCATGTTCGCCCGACCCTTAGCGCTGATGACTCCAACAGTTACCGTCTGATTCAATCCAAAAGGATTACCAATGGCAACGACCCAATCTCCCACCTCGATATCATCGGAGTTTCCCAGTCTGGCCACTGGAAGGTCTCTGGCCTTAATTTGGATGACGGCTACATCGGATTTAGGATCGGTCCCAACGACCTTGGCCGTGAATTCTCGCTTGTCGGCTAAGGTTACTTTAATCTCGTCAGCCTTGCCGACTACGTGATTATTGGTCAGAATATATCCCTTCTCGCTGACAATGACCCCGGAACCCAGACCTCGATTTTTAAATTCTCTGGGAATCCCAAAGAACCGTTCAAAAAAGTCATCTCCGAAGAAATCCCGGAAGGGATCGTTACGAAATCCAAACTGAGAGGGTCTGATAGTTTGAACAACACTGATATTAACAACCGTTGGGGTAACCTTCTTGGCTACCGTTCTAAAAGAAAAACTCATTTTCTGGAGATCCTGGATTTGCCTTTCATCGGCAAAAGAGGGTAAGGATGGCTTTACCTTTACATCCAGAATCCCCACCAGAAATAATAAAATGAGTCCTAGGACTACCCAGGTGGCTTTTGATTTAAACATGGTCTATAGCCTCCTTTTAAAAAGGTAAAAAACCCAGCAGGTTGTATAACAGAGTTACCCGTAAGCTTCTCATCCTGTACTTCTGAACGATAGCAAGGAATCTTATCCTTTTAAGGTTCATTGCCATCGTTCAGAATTGTACCAGAGAGATCCTTGAAGACTCTGTTATACAACAAAGAGATGTAATACCAATTTCATAGGGAAAGGTTTCATAAAGCTGTCGTAGTCCGTTCGCCCTTGACAGTTCAGGATAAACGAGGAAAGAACCAGATCGTTTAGGTATCCTTTCACAAGAAACTGGTACAGGTTATGTTTAATCAGAGGATTTTGTAAAATTAGAGTGGTTCTCTGTTAAAAAGTTCCAGAGACTTTTAGGGCGTATGCAAATAAAAACCCCGCTGGAAGCGGGGCTTTTGGTTTACTGGACGTTGATTTTGATTTGCTTGGGTTTGGCTTCTTCGGGCTTTGGCAACTTTACCTCCAAAACCCCATTCTGATAAGTCGCTTTGATCTTATTGGGATCCGTCCCTGCCGGAAGTGGAATGGATCGTCTGAAGGCTCCATAGGTCCATTCGCTTCGGTAGTAATTCTCTTCTTTTATCTCACTTTCCCGTTTACGTTCTCCGCGAATGATGAGGTTGCCATCACTTACCGATACGTCAATATCTGACTGCTTCATTCCAGGAAGTTCCGCTCTGACGACCAGCTCATCCTTCGTTTCGTATACTTCTACGGCAGGACTCCATTCCCGGGTGCTAAGGGATTCTAACCCGGTATCTCCAAAAGCTTCCTCAAATATTCGGTTCATTTCACGCTGTACATTAGAAAGCCATCGAAAGGGATCCCAACCTCTTTCTAAAGAACCCCAAGATTCTAAAGCGGAAAATGGACGCCATCTTTGAATTGCCATCTTTACTACCTCCTTCACTTAAAAGGTAAGTTTTTTATTCTTTCAAACTCGATTCTACTAGTAATATAAAACTTGAGTCTATCTTTATCAAGTTATTTTCATAAAATTTTTTAAGTTTGGAAGAAATCCGGCAGAAATGTCTTGGCACTTTTCACTTGACTGGATTCGTCACTATATTATCCTCAGAAAGAGGATAAAAATCGCAACCCAAGGAATCTCCGTGGAGGAGATATTAACCTTTTGAAGAAGGAATGAAGGACATCTATGCGAATTGCCATAGGTGCTGATCATGCAGGGTTCGAACTAAAAGAGAATATAAAAGCTTTTCTGACTCAATTGAGCTATCAGGTGATCGATCTAGGAACTTATAGCTCAGATCCCGTTGATTATCCAGACTATGCCGAGGCGGTTGGACGTGCCCTCCTCGAAGGCCAGGCAGATCGTGGTATTGTAATTTGTGGTAGCGGTGTAGGGGCATCGGTGGCAGCCAACAAGATTCCCGGTATTCGTGCAGGTCTTTGTCATGATACCTACTCGGCTCATCAGGGCGTGGAACACGATAATATGAATGTATTGGTGCTGGGTGCGCGGGTGATCGGGGTAGAGATGGCCCGGGAGTTAGTCTGTGCCTATGTAAAAGCCAGTTTTAGTGGAGAGGAACGGCATTGCCGGCGATTGGCTAAGGTAAGTGCCTTGGAAAAGCGTTACGCCGATCAGGCAAAATCTTGAGGAAATTATGATTCTTGCAGGGGATATTGGAGGGACTTCCACACGGCTGGCTTTCTTCAAGGTCAGAAACAGACGCCTGGAGATGGTCCTAGAAAAAACGTATCCCAGTCCGGAATATGCAGGTCTTACCGAAATTGTAACCACGTTTATCTCCGACCATAAACTCCCCATTGACCTGGCCTGCTTTGGCATTGCAGGGCCTGTTCGGCAGGGGCGTGTAGAAACCCCAAATCTGGCCTGGGTGGTGGAAGCCGAGGATCTGGCCCATGCATTGGGTTTGGAGACCGTAAACCTTATCAATGATTTAGAAGCCCATGCCTATGGTATCGCCGTCCTTAAGCCCCAGGATTTTGTCGTTCTCAACCCAGGGGTTCCAGAAGCCACAGGAAACGCTGCCGTTATCTCTGCCGGAACCGGACTCGGTGAAGCCGGATTGTACTGGGATGGCAAACAACATCGCCCCTTTGCCTGTGAAGGAGGTCATACCGATTTCGCACCTCAAAATGATCTGGAAATAGAACTCCTGCGTTATCTGCTGACAAAATTTGAGCATGTCAGTTATGAACGGGTCCTCTCAGGGCCCGGCCTGTACAATATTTACCAATTCTTGCGGGATACGGGACGTGGTCAAGAAATTGCCTGGATTGCCGAGGCCATGCGCCAGCAGGATCCTTCTACCGTTATCTCACAGGCTGCCCTGACCGGTAAATGCCGATTATGCATCCAGGCCTTGGATCTCTTTGTAACCATTTATGGGGCAGAAGCCGGTAACCTCGCCCTGAAAATCATGGCAACCGCCGGTATCTTTCTCGGAGGTGGGATTGCACCCAAGATCCTATCGAAGTTAAAAGGCCCTCTGTTCAGGAAGGCATTTACTGCAAAAGGCCGACTCAGTCCCCTGCTCGAAGCCATTCCGGTACGGGTTATTCTGAACGATAAGACGGCCCTATGGGGTGCAGCCCGTTATGCGGCCTTACAGGCTTCAGGGTTGTAGTTTAGAAGCCAGAGGTCAGAAGTCAGGAGTCCGAAGTCAGAAGTCAAAAATTAAGATCTGAGAAATCAGAAAGGAGTCCCTAGTGAACGGCGAATGGGTTCCACTTCCCCTTCACAATT
Source organism: Candidatus Limnocylindrales bacterium (assembly GCA_035559535.1). Taxonomy (NCBI): domain Bacteria; kingdom Bacillati; phylum Chloroflexota; class Candidatus Limnocylindria; order Candidatus Limnocylindrales; species Candidatus Limnocylindrales bacterium. The sequence goes on along the minus strand of DATMBG010000025.1, from coordinate 39,700 downwards.
GGCTACAGGTTAAAAATCTAAACATAAGGAAAGGTTTTCCCCCTGTGAGGAATTTTGTTCTGAGTTCTGACTCCTGACCCTGGACCCTTCAGGAGATGGAGAATGATGTCAGATCAAGCTTCCTCATCAAAGATGGCCATACGTATTGAAACCGATAGTATGGGTGCGATTGAAGTACCCGCAGATCGTTATTACGGAGCACAAACTGCGCGTTCATTGATTCATTTTGCCATCGGCCAGGATACCATGCCTAGGCCAATTATTTGGGCTTTTGGGATTCTCAAAAAAGCTGCCGCAGAGGTAAATCGAGATCTGGGTAAACTCCCTCCGGACAAAGCCAGACTCATTATTCAGGCGGCCGAAGAAGTCATTGAAGGCAAGCTCGATGACCATTTCCCTTTACGGGTTTGGCAGACAGGAAGTGGTACGCAAACCAACATGAACGTCAACGAAGTCATTGCCAACCGGGCCATTGAATTGGCCGGTGGGAAAATGGGAAGCAAATATCCCATCCATCCCAATGATCATGTCAACATGTCCCAATCGTCCAACGATACCTTCCCCACCGCCATGCACATTGCGGCTGCTACGGAGTTAAAACGGCGATTAATTCCAGCAGTTACCGGACTGAAGGACGCTCTGGCAGATAAAGCCAAGGAATTTGCTTCGATTATCAAGATCGGTCGTACCCACCTTCAGGATGCTATTCCTCTCACCCTGGGACAGGAGTTTTCTGGCTATGTGGCCCAACTGGAGGAGAATTTAAACCGTCTGGAAAATGTGCTGCCAGACCTCTACAAACTGGCTTTGGGAGGTACCGCCGTAGGGACAGGATTTAGTACCCATCCTGAGTTTGCCGAGCGAGGAGCTGCCAGGATCGCGGAACTTACAGGCCTTCCCTTTGTCTCGGCACCTAACAAATTTGCCTATCTTGCCGCCCACGATCCTTTGGTAATGGCTTCGGGTGCTTTGAAAACCCTGGCCTGTTCGTTGATGAAGATCGCCAACGATATCCGCTGGCTCGCCTCGGGTCCCCGATGTGGAATCAGTGAGCTTATCCTACCGGAGAATGAACCGGGCTCATCGATTATGCCCGGCAAGGTAAATCCCACCCAAAGTGAAGCCCTGACCATGGTCGCCGTTCAGGTAATGGGTAACGATGCAGCCATTACCTTTGCCGGCTCACAGGGTAATTTTGAATTAAACGTATTTAAACCACTTATCATTTACAACTTTCTCCACTCGGTCACCCTCTTATCCGATGCCTGTCTTCTGTTTACCAAATACTGTGTGGTCGGTATTCAACCGAACCTGCCGCAAATTCAGAAATATGTCCATAATTCCCTGATGTTGGTGACCGCCTTGAGTCCGTATATCGGTTATGATAAAGCTGCCCAGGTCGCCCATAAGGCCTACAAAGAGGGTAAAACCTTACGGGAAGCCTGTATTGAATTGGGGTATCTATCCGGCGAAGAGTTTGATCGACTCGTTCGCCCGGAAGAAATGATCGGGCCTCGGGCCTAAACCGAAAAGCCCTCTGGAATCCCAGGAGATGAAAAATATGGAAGCCGTTTCTACCTATCGCATCAACCGTCAAACTTTCAAACTATCCGAGGACCTCACCGCTGCTGTTAAGACATCCCTCGAAGCCTGGCAGAGAGAGGATAAGGTCAGGCGGTTGTGGGCACGGGATGCCTCTCTCTGGACGGGAACCGAAGAGGGAAACTGGCTGGGATGGTTAGAGATTACGGCAGATCAACTGGCACACCTCCAACGCTTTAAAAGTATTGCCGAAGAGGTGAAAAATGCCAGATTCTCCCACGCCTTGCTTTTAGGAATGGGGGGATCCAGTCTCTGTCCTGAAGTCATGAAGATGACGTTCGGTAAACAGGCCGGTTATCCCGAACTGTTGGTTCTGGATTCCACAGATCCGGCTCAAATTCACACCTTCGAAAGCAAAATCGATCTGGCCAGCACCCTGTTTATCGTATCCAGTAAGTCGGGAAGTACTCTCGAACCCAACATCTTTAAGCAGTATTTCTTCGAGCAGGTTAAACGAGTGGTCGGCGAAAAAGAAGTCGGCAACCGTTTTATTGCCATCACGGATCCGGGCTCGAAGCTGCAGCAGATGGCTGAAAAGGATGGTTTCCGTCATATTTTCTTCGGGGTACCCAGTATCGGAGGTCGGTACTCCGCCCTTTCGGATTTTGGAATGATTCCCTCTGCCATCATGGGAGTAGACGTAGAGAGGTTCTTGAGCCACACCGAAGACATGGTCCGGGCTTGTAAGCCTTCCATGCCCATCGAAGAAAACCCCGGGGTTGTGTTGGGGACTATCCTGGGAGTCCTGGCCAATCGGGGTTATGATAAGGTTACCCTCATCACTTCACCGGGCATTTATGACCTGGGGGCCTGGTTAGAGCAATTGCTTGCGGAATCAACCGGCAAAGAAGGGAAGGGGTTGATTCCTGTGGATCGTGAATCTTTGGGTTCTCCCGACGTGTATGGACAGGATCGGATCTTTATTTATATCAGGTTGGAGTCTGAGCCGGATGAGTCTCAAGATAAGGCCATAGACCGTCTCGAACAGGCCGGACAGCCAGTAGTCCGTATCTCTGTAAATGAGATCTACGATTTAGGGGAAGAGTTCTTTCGTTGGGAGATGGCAACGGCCGTTGCCGGCTCCATCTTAGGAATTAATCCCTTTGACCAGCCGGATGTGGAAGCCAGTAAAGAGGAAACGCGGAAACTAACAAGCGAATATGAACGAACCGGTGCACTTCCGCCGGAAATTCCGATTCTGGAAGAGGGTAGTCTCCAGCTCTTTACCGATGAGAAGAACGCCAGAGCGCTGAAAGAAGCCGTAGAGTCGGACCCATCATTGGTAACTTATCTTAAAGCCCACTTAAATCGACTCCAGGCGAACGACTATTTTGCAGTTCTGGCCTACGTGGAAATGAATGAGGCTCACGAGAAACTCCTGCAAGCTCTGCGACATGCCGTGCGGGACGCCAAACAGGTAGCCACCTGCCTGGGCTTTGGGCCTCGTTTCTTACACTCTACCGGTCAGGTTTATAAAGGGGGACCGAACCGGGGGGTCTTTTTACAAATTACCTGTGAAGATGCCATAGACTTGCCGGTACCCGGACAGAAATATACCTTTGGAGTGGTAAAAGCAGCCCAGGCACGGGGTGATTTCCAGGTATTGACGGAACGGGATCGACGGGCGTTGCGGGTCCATCTGGGTAAAGAGGTAAGGACCGATCTGGTAAAACTGGAGACCGCTATTCGGCAAGCCTTAGTTTAAGCTTTGTAAGTCGATCCCGTTGAATTTAAAAAGATCCCTGAAGGCAGGGGATTAGATTAAGGGCTAAAGTTCTCTGGGAACGGTCCGTTAAGAAACCTCCCATCAAGGGGAGATTTCTGGTAGAAAGAAGGATCTTGAAAGATCCTTCGCTGTTTAGAGTACAGAATTCTACCTCTCTTCAAAGCCCTGGAGGGAGGCTTTCAAGGGTATTTTTGGGCTTAACCCCTTCCGACTCCCATAGGGGCCGGGATAAGAAGGTTAGCCCCGGCGGGGCCACCTGTTTAACAGGCCGCTCCTCTGGAGCTTGAAAAAATTCTGAATGACTGAAACCCCCGACTTGCGTTGGGGGGCTACCGACAATTCGCCCCCAACGGGGCTTTTCAGCTTAACCTGGCCCGTATGGGGGTAAGGGGAGAGTCGGTTCATAGGCCATTCCCACGCTCCCCCTTCCTGGGTCGGGAAGGGGTTAGGTTAGTAAAAAAATACCCTTGAAAGGGAGGGGGGCCGGATATTATCCCGGTTGAGAGTCCCGGGCCATTATCCTTCCTCAAATACACCCATGGCACGGAATTTTTGATATCGCTGCTCGACCAGTTCTTCCGGGGTGAACAGGTCCAGCTCTTTGAGATGCCGTTTAAGGGCTTCTCGAAGGATAGAGGCCATCTCATCGTGGTTTTTATGGGCTCCTCCCAGGGGTTCCTTTACAATCTCATCGATAACTCCTAAAGCCATCAGGTGGTTGGCGGTAAGGCAGAGCCTTTCAGCCGCTTCGGGGGCTTTGGTTTGATCTTCCCAGAGTATCGCAGCACAGCCTTCCGGGGAAATAACCGAGTAAATGGAATTTTCAAGCATGAGTACCCGATTACCGACTCCTAAAGCTAAAGCCCCTCCACTTCCCCCTTCACCGATGATGACCACGAGGATAGGAACCTGAAGCTTCGACATCTCCAGAAGATTAACCGCAATGGCCTCGGCCTGCCCTCGTTCCTCGGCACCGATACCCGGATAAGCTCCCGGGGTATCGATCATGGTAATGATGGGTTTCTTAAATTTTTCGGCCAGTTTCATTAACCGCAAAGCTTTTCGATACCCCTCCGGGTGAGGCATACCAAAGTTGCGAACAATATTTTCCTTGGTTGTTCGTCCCTTCTGGTGCCCGATAAACACAACGGATCGTCCATCTAGCTTGGCCAATCCTCCCACGATGGCCTTATCATCGCCAAAGTGACGATCTCCATGAAGTTCTATAAAATCCGTTGTTATCCGGCTTATATAATCTAAAAAATAAGGCCGATTGGGATGTCGGGCTACCTGCGTTCTTTCCCAATCGGTAAGTTTAGAGAAAATCTCCTGGGTTAAGACGCTGGCTTTCTTTTCTAATTTTCGAATCTCTTCAGAAAAATCTACCTCTTCCCCGATAGAAAGCCGTTTAAGTTCCGCGATCTTATTTTCAATTTCGATGATCTTCTTCTCGAAACTTAATTCGTAGGTTGCGCCCATGGCTTCACCTATTTCTTCCAAAATTCGGCCACCTCGTACTCGACTTCAACGGGAACCTTGGTCAGATAATATTTCCCAGCCTTAACCATACAATCATGCACGAGTTTTCCAACTTCTTCGGCAATCTCCTCTGCACTTTCCACCACAATCTCATCATGAACGGTGTTCACCAGTAAAGCATCCAGATTACGTTTTTTAAACTCTTCTCGTATATAGACCAGGGCCAGTTTGGTCATATCTGCATTGGTACCCTGAATAGGTGCATTCTTTGCTTTACGTTCAATGGCCGCACGCTCCCTGGGATTGGAATGAATCTGGGAAATATCGTAATACCGTTTTCGTCCTCCGATGGTTTCCGAATAACCTTCTTTTAAGGCTTTTTTCGCTGCATTATCTAAAAACTTTTTAATTTTAGGATAGGTTTTAAAGTATTGATTGAGGAGTTTTTCAGCTTCTTTCTCGGAGCAGCCGACCAGAGTGGCTAAACCTTGCGCACCCATCCCGTAGGCCAGACCAAAATTAATAAATTTAGCCTGTTTCCGTAACTCAGGGTTCTCAGTCTTACTGACCGGTTTGTTAAACATGGTAGACGCTACAATGGCATGTAAATCTCCCCCTTCATGGAAGGTTTTCAAGAAAACAGGATCCTCACTCAATTCTGCAATAATTCGTAATTCACAACCGCTATAATCGCAGGTGATGATCTTTCGTCCCGGGGGGGCTACAAACGCGCTTCGGAACTCAGATTCTGCCTTGATATTTTGAAGGTTTGGGTTGGTACAGGAAACACGGCCACTTTCTGCTCCAAGCTGTTTAAAGTCACAGTGGATGCGACCTGTTTTGGGATGGATATGCTTGAGGAAACTTTCTCCATAGGTACTGAGGACTTTTTGATGCTCCCGGTAGATCAGGAGCCAATCTTTAACTTCATGCTTGATACCCATTAAGGTTTCCCGGCTGGTATCTTCCACATGGATCCCAAGATCGGCCAGGGCTTTCTTGAGCTGCTCGTCACTATCATAATTGATATCTACCCATCCAAATAAATTATCACTTTTCCGGGTCGCTTTAAAGATCCGGTCCAACTCCGCTTTAGCCTTATCTCGCTCTATCTCAGAAATTTTGATCAACTGATTCCACTTTTCCGTATCCAGGAAAAACCCATCGAACTCCATATCTCCAAATGCTGGAATAACCAAACACTCCAGTTTGGCCGTGTGTTCAAGACCCTGTTGAACGATCTTGGGTACCTGTTTTAGAAGGATTTGATACGTATGGATGATATCCCGAATGGCATAATCCAGCTGAGCTTCTGTAAAATCTCCGGTGTGGGCCATGAAACTGCTTCGTTCCGACTTATCCATGTCAATATTCAAATACTGGGCGGCCAAATCTTTGAGTCCAAAACCCCTTTCCTGCGCGCCACTGGTCAGTACCTGCTCCAGAATCATCGTATCGATCAGATTCTCCATTTTAATTCCAAACGTGCCACGAATCATTTTGTAATCAAATTTGGCATTATGTAAAACTTTGGGCTTGGGACCCTCCAGAAAAGATCTCAAGGGTTCTAGAGAAGCCTTTCGGGTATCAATGAGAAATTGTTTTGTTGGCGTTCCGATCTGGAACAAGATGACCTGATTCAGATGGGGATCCAGTCCCGTTGTCTCGGTATCTACGGCAACCAGATCCATTTTTTCCAACTCGGGAAGTATGCGGTAAAGATCCTCTGTCCTTGTAATAAGCATACCCATACCTGGAAATGTCTTAAAAGTTCAGATGAGAGAAATATTCAGAACTCCTTTTCTTTTTTTTCCTTTGTTGACCAGCTTTGATGATGCACTATAACTATTTTCAAGGAGATAGTCAAGAATTTTTGGTGGGTATTTACTTCCTGAAAGTGCCGATTCAGAATCTTAAGCCTTTTCGGGAAGGAACGAAGGGATCGGAAGATCCTTCAGATGTTTATGGCAAACGGTACAGGCCGGTAAATGATGTTTTACGGCATAGGGTTCATGGACGGTATCCAACCAGTTTAGAAATATTTTAAAGTTCCTGGAGATTTGCCCAGGGGAAGAGTGTAAGGTACCCAGTTGAAAATGGGGAGCCTCGATTTCAACGGCAAAAGGACAGGCATGGAAACGGCCCCGGGTGGTTAATACGGGATAGCAATGGGGGCACTGGCTACTCTGCTTGGGTCGGGTTGAATCCCCTCGGAAGGATTCAAAACCCCTTCCCATATCCAAAATGGCAGGATGCCCAATGGCAATAGTTCCCGGATGCTTGGATTCATATTCTTCCAGTATTTTAAGGGCCTTCTCAGGCATGGGGGGGGCACCATCTCCCGTGGTAATGGAATAGTTTAAGGAAGCGGTGGTCCGTTTTAAGGGATCGGATTCTATCATTTGAATCAATCGGGTGGCCTGGATTCCATTGGAATAGATCACAAAAGATCCCCGGAATCCTTTCTCTCTGAGATACCCCATGGCCCAGATAACGTTCTCAAAATCCAGCGTCGGTTCACCGCCGTAAAATTTAATGGTAGCCCCTTCGTGGGTACAAACCGCCTGAAGCGCTCCTTCCAAATGTTCTGAAGTATAGTTTTTGTACCAGCCCCTGGGGTTTCCTAAGACGGTACAGAACGAACACTCCCGGTTACAGAGATTTCCAGGATAAAGATGAAGTTCTATGAGCCTATCTCCTTCAATAAGACCTCTTTCACGGGATACACGTTGTTTAAAAATCATAATACATCTTCTGTCGATATCCGTTGTCTATTGCTTTTCCTCCTTTGACCGGCAACGGACCATGAGTTAATCTTCAAAATACTGTTTCTTTAACCATTCCAGAAAGTCCAGTTCCAGATGGGCCTTAACTTTCCTTAACGACTCTGGTCGCTCGATGACCTTGGTACCTTCCAGATAATCCACCATCACTGAAGCTGCCCAGGTAGTAGAGCGTAACACAATAAATGGAAGGACCAGCCGAAGATGCTCCCGAATAATAGCTTCCCTCGATTTGTCCGGACAATGATCAAAATAGGTTTTCAGGAAAAAGATTCGCTGCTCTTCACTGAGGATATAACGGTTATGCCGATATACCAAAGTCGGACAGAGAAAGTGCGATAAGTCTCCGGCTACGGTTCCGTACTCAGCCCACTCCCAATCCACCAGATAAGCCCGATCCTGGGATTCATCGATGAGCCAGTTATTAAAGGTGGCATCAATGTGATTAATTCCGTTAACCGGTTGGCTCAGCAAATAAGGTTCCTGGTCCTTTTTGATTTCCGCCTTTCGAATAAAGAATTCCAGAATCCTCTTAACCAGAGGATCTCCCTTCATACAACCCAAATATTTCTGAGCAAACCTCAGGCTTTCCCGGTAGTACAAAGTAAGGGGATGGGTATTCTTTAACAGGTGATTTTTTTCATCGGATATGGTTACGGCATGGAGTTGGGCATAGATCCTGGCACACCTGGCCAGATCGTTATCATAATTCAAGATACGTCCGGGAAGGAAGGTCATCCCCATCAAAGGGTAAGGAAATCTCTGGCAGGAGAGATCCAGATAACAGGGTTCTGCTGTAATACCCGAACCTTTAAGGTATTCTAAGGTTTTATATTCATAGGCAATCTGTTCCACGTTGGATTTCCATCGAGAAGGAATCAAACAAAATCGAAGGACCCAGGCAGGCGAAGCTGATTCAGACGGAGAAGAAAGCTTAAAAGCCAGATTGTTTTCCCCGGCCGCCAAAAAGGTCAGGGATACAGGCTTTGCCTTCAAATCCAATATCTCTCGAAGCGATTGATTTTCCGCTACATATCGGGCAAGTAAAGGTTGAAACTGATGGGCCAGTTGATATACCTCCATATATTATAAAGTTGCTCCTGTTTGAGAAAGCTTACAACTTTTTTAAAAAGGTTATTAGGATAAATGGGTTTCTCTAAGGAAGAGAATGAGAAAATACAAAACGCCAAAAAACAGGACCTCCCCATAAGGAAGCATTGGCTAAAACTAATAAGACCTTGCCCCATCCGGTCTTTATATATCTGAACACAGGAAAAGAGATGACCAACATGAGGAAAGACTCAAAAATGTAAAAATATTGACCAAAACTCCCCGGGTCCCAATAAGAGATGGGAGAGATAAATTTATACGAACTCAAGGGAAAGAAATGGGCATGGCCATCTTCTTGATGGACAAAAAAATCTTCGGAAAAGTGCAAGAGGCTGGCCATAAAAAAAATCCATAGGCGGGGCTTAGAAAAATAATACGCCAGTCCGGTCAGAATTAAAAAAATAGGAAAGGAGTGAAAAAGATTGAAAAGCGTCTGCCAGTCTTCCCGAAAGTAAAGGGTCTTCCAGATGATCCGGTGAGGGGTAGGAACTATCCATCGATACCAAAAGGTAAAGAATAAGATGGGAATATCTGGCAAAATAGATCCGCCTACAATGACAGAATTGAGATGATCTACAGGAATAGGCTTTTTTTCAAGGGTTTTTCTTAATAAAAAGAGATTAAGAATGGCATGACTCTGGGTATTCATAGGAGGGGGAGTTCCAAATAAAAAAACTAAGGTCTGAACCCCTACCCTACCTTCCTTATCCCTGGGGAGGGTAGGGGTTCAGACCTTTCCAGGGAAAAGAATAGCGGATAAACCTATATCTAATTCAGATAATCCCCTAAACTCTTAGCATCTGCCCGCTTTTTTAATCTTTCTTTGGCCCGCTTCTCCAACTGTCGAACCCTTTCACGGCTCAGATGTAACCTTCCCCCGATTTCTTCCAGGGTTAAAGGCCCTTCTCCATCTAGCCCAAATCGTAATCGCAGGATAGTCGCCTCTCGAGGCTCTAGCTCGTCTAGGAGTTTCCGAAGTTCCTCGATGAGGGTCTGGTTGACCACGGCCTCATCAGGTGCCAGACTATCTTTACTGGCCACAAGGTTCATCAGACTAATATTTTCATCTTCCAGCGTTGGGGCATCAAGAGATAAAGGTCGTTTCGAGAATTCCAGGATATCCCGGACCTCTTCCTCTGAAATATCCATTCGCTCGGCAATCTCCTTCGGAGTCGGTTCCCTTCCCTCTTTTTGCTGAGACAACTCGTTATAAGCCTTATCCAGTTTTAATAAAAGCCCTGCTTGCTTTAAAGGTAATCGAATGGTACGACCTTGTTCAGGTAAAGCCCGTAAAATAGACTGTCGAATCCACCACACCGCATAGGAGATAAACTTAACCTTTTTTGAAGGATCGAATCGTTTCGCCGCTTCTATAAGCCCCAAATTTCCTTCATTGATTAAATCAATCAAAGGTAAACCGCATCCCTGGTAACTCTGAGCCACCTTCACTACAAATTTTAAGTTTCCTTCTACCAGGCGACGCATGGCTTCTGAATCCCCTTTCTGAATTCTCTCGGCTAACTCCTGCTCCTCCTTTCTGGTAGTGGTAGGGATTTTCCCAATATCCTGGAGATAAAACCACAAGCTTTTATCCTGGGAAACCCCTGCCATGGTTTTGATTTTTAAAGTTTTCATAACTCTCCTTTCCTTTAAGGATATTTTGTATCCTACGCCTCCTTTCCTGATGATTTGGTTAAATATGTGATAGATATGTGGCACAAAATGAAGGCGAGGAATTAGAATCCTCGCCCTTTAAAATCTAGGGATGTAGAATATTAATATATGGAATATAAATTATTTTGTCAATACCCATTCTAAATAATATCAATAAATAATACTTTAGCATAAGATATTATCAAACCTGGCCGTTAAAGGGACACTTTTCTTTTTATTCCAAAGTTTAATCTTCAACTTTTTCTATCAACCGCTCAATCAAATCCACCACATCCCCGATCCTGAAAGGACGTTTCAGGATGGCGGCCCATTCAAATCCTTTAATTAAAGGCGCGTTCAACTCCAGAGCACCACCCAGGGCAATAACTGGAATACCCAACTGTTTAAGTCTTTCTAACTCCCTGGGAGTCAGGGACTGCCCACGTAACTCCAAGACGATAATCTGAGGTTTTGGAGTCCTTGGATAGCGAAGCCATCGAAGCGCGGTAGAAATCTCCTCATACCCAATTGCATCGAATCCACGCTCAATCAACTCAGCTCGTAAGTATACCCGTGGCCAATGTTGATTGCTGATAATCCATACTAACGGCCTGACTTTCAATTTGAGATTCCTCTTTTAAAAATCAAAAAAAGTTCTTTATTAAACACCCCTGATAATTTAATTTTACAAAGTCCTTGTTTTGAAAACAAGGCTTGCAAAATCTATAAATTCTGTTAACTTTTATTCACGTTAAAAATAACGCCTATCGTTAAAGCTATGAGGGAATTCCGACTTTTGGGAGTGCAAACGTTTCCCCTGCAAATATAAGGGGTCAGAGATCTGTGCTCCAGGATACGGGTAAGATGCCTTGATCCGCCTTTGTTCTCTGGAGAGGAAATAGATTATGATAAAAAAAAGTATCCTTGGAATGGTTTACATGTTTTTTTCATTAATCATGGGAAGTTCCTTAACGGTAAGGGGTGAACCCACATGTGAAGTTGTACTTCCCAGCCCGGTTCAGGGAACGAGGGCAGGGGATCAAGTTCTGGTAAGAGGGGCCGCTTCCTTCCTTGGAGAGATAGCCAGAAAGGATCGTATTACTTTCAGATATGCGGATCTTCGAACTGTAAATCCTGAGATCGGTCCTCCAGTCTATGAAAAATTGACCCTTTATACCCAGGAATTCCGAAGTACAAAAAATATCACTTCGGAGGCCTGGCGAGAACACTTCAAAACCTATACCTCTGATCGTGTGGATTCAATGCCTCACCTGTGTGAGATTTCAAGTCCCTATATTTTCTTTGTTCAGAGTTCAATTCCTTCCCCTTTCTTTAAAGAAGGTGAAGCCATCCAGTTCAGTGTTCGGGTCGGGGTCATCTTTTTCTACGGTGAACTTCGAATTGCAGAAGTATACGATGTGATTTTTCATACCCAGGATGGAACCGGAAAAGGAAATACCGTTGAAGGGATTATCCTGAGAGATGGAAGAATTCTCAAGCAGGAATAGGACTCTGACCCCGCAGAAGTGGGAAAGTATGGGGGTATGGGAGTATGGGGGTATGGGAATATGGGAGTATGGGGGTATGGGAGTATGGGAGTGGAAGTGTAAGAGTATAAATGTACTCATTACCTCCCTATCTTCTTTTATCTCATAAACAGCTAACGCGACGTTAACTACAAAAAAATCCTGCCTTCACACTTCTACTCTACATGTACATATCCCCCACTCCCATACCTCCATACCCCCATACCCCCACATCCCACACCCCCTACTTCTACACTTTTCATGGATAAACAAAATCCCTGATTTATGGAAAAAACGTAAAAGTACAGAGTTTGGGTTCCGATTCGGTTAAACACCTGGAGTTCTTCGGCCCGTGATCAGGGATATAATAAATAAAATTAGAAAGACGAAAAACAGTACCTTTGCAATCTCTGTCGCGGTGCCTGCAATCCCACCAAAACCCAGGACCCCGGCAATAATGGCTATAATTAAGAAAGTAAGTGCCCATGATAACATCTCCCCTCACCTCCTCTCTCTCTTTTATCTTGTTGTAAATCTATTCCAGCAGGGTACTTGATTTATTCCCTCTATTACCTAATACTCCTATCAACCAGTGGAAAAGAATAACCTAAACAGGGATTCTTCCAGGTTAATGAATTCATTACTTGAGTAAGCATTTACCATGCCAACCCTTGATTCTCCAATAATACGGGTTGTTTTCACTAAATGGGATTTCGGTCTTATGGGACCTATTGGTTTAATCATAAAGAGGAGGACGATACGTTTTGGAAGGTCAGGACACAACAGAGGCTATCCAATTCAGGTAAAAAGAAAAATCCCCCATAGAGGGTTAAAAGAGACCTTGCCGATAAGTTTTTAAGGGAAGACAGAGAAGGGTTAAATAAAACCCCTGAATTAAAAAACTTATAGGACCTGCGGGCGAGATAAATAGAGACGGTAAAGGGTAAAGGTACCTTCAATCCCTTTCAACGCAGTTTGGAAGGGATCGACTTTAATTTGAAAATCTTTTAAGACTTTCTGAACCCGGGGGTCCTGGAAGAGTTCTTGGGTCAGAACGACATCCCCTCCCCGACTTTCCCGTTGAACTCGTGCTGCGATATTTACGGTTCTGCCGAAGTAATCCAGGCGATCGTTTGCATTGACTGCGATAGCAGGACCGTGGTGGATTCCAATTTTAATAATCAGTGGCGGATCAAGGGCCAAGGATCGGTTAAATTCTTCAATTTCCGATTGAATTTCTAAGGCCGCCTGGACGGCCCGTTCAGGTAAAGAAAAAACAGCCATTACCGCATCCCCAATGGTTTTTACAATAGCTCCCTCATGGCGCTTAATCCGTTGGGTAAGGAATTGAAAATGGGTACGAACCCGATTGAAGGCAGAAGTTTCTCCAACCTCTTCATAGAGGGACGTGGAACCTTTTAGATCGGTAAAGAAGACAGAAAGGTTCTCAATACCGATTTGTTGATCCGGGGCAAGCACTTCCGAGCTAAAAAGACTTCGGAATTCTTGAAGTGTGGTCACATAAGCCGCCGGGACGGCATAGGGATCCCATTGTACTTTTTCTAAAAGGGCCAGAAGAACCTTTGAGCTTTTGTTCCAGAGGCGTATTCGGACAGGACCTGGGCGATAAGTTAAAGAAGAGGTCTGCCAACCCTCTTCGCCATAGAGGAGATCTAGCGTTTCAATTTTTTCTGGAGATGGCTTCAGCATAACGATTTGATTATATCGGAATGCCCGGACCCGAAGATCTTCTTCACCAAGGGTCAAGAAAAGCTCACGCCCTGTATCCGGTGGAAGATATTGTTGGGCAAGGACGTGGGGGGTATGGGCGGGTCCTCCGATACAGTGGATTTGATAGTCCGCCCTACGAACCCGGGGATGGACCGAAAACCTGAGTTCGACGTATTGGTCAAAATTAGCTTCATAGTCAATCCCACAGGCATCACAGTGGAATCGACTGGACAGTTCTGTCAGGGTTTCATATTCTGCTTTGATGACCCGGCAATACGGGCACATAAGCTCCCAGCTCAGGTTCAGAAGGCCTATTTTTGTGGCATAAAGGAAAAGACGGAGAACTTCGTAGCGATCTGCTTTCCAAGCCTTGGCGAGGGCAAAAGGTTTCATGTGAACGATTTCCTCCTCACTCCCTTGGAGGAGAAGGTATCTTAATCGAGGAATGAGGGATTTATCTACAGGCAAGTTGGCTAATTTGGTAAACAAATTATTAAAAGAGTTGGAAGGAATCGGATTCCGCCTCTTAGGTCGAGGAAAAGGATCCCCGGCCTTAGATGGAGTGAGTGGGAGGAAGGTCTGACAGTAATTCAGGGTATCGCGGACTCCTTTGCGACCTATTAAAGGAACAAGTAGCCATCCTAAAAGGTTTCGAGGAGTTAAATGGGTGAAAATCCGTACCCGGGTTCCCCAGGTTTTCCTCTGAAGTTCGATACCACCAAAAAATCGCTCCAGAAACCCTCCCTCAAAAAGGCGTAATACGGTATACCGCTCCGGATAAATCCACTCAAAGGGATACTCTTTCCAGGTAAGGGAAAAGGTCTTGAGGAGTTGAGTTGAGGCCTTTCGATAAAAGCCTTCCTTTGCTCCGGTGGGGGGACTATAATTTATGGCAGGTAGACCGAGGGTCCGGTTGAGGTGTTCGGTGTTGCTCAAAAGATCCCAGACCTGTTCCATAGCCAAAGGGAATTCTTTTTCAACGGAAAAATACCGGGGAGAAAAGATCAAGGAAGGTCCTCCGCTTTATTTTTCTAAAAAGATTTCGTCAGGTTGAGATTTTTCGAGATTCGTTAAAGTCGTTTCTAATCTTATTATTTTACGGTTTTTTTATTCATGCGTAAACAAAAATAAGGAAAATTTCAGGGGAGGCATAAAATTTACGAAGATTTCTGTAAACCCTTTCTATGTGCGGTTTTTCTCTTGACAAATTCAGGGTTAACGGCTAGATTGAAAACGGGGATTAGTTTTGGAGAGCTTTAAGCAGGCCGGATAATCGCTGGTGCCTTCGAGGCACGAGAGGAAAGTCCGGGCTCCTCAGGGACAAGGTGCTGGGTAACACCCAGGCGGAGTGATCCGACGTCAAGTGCAACAGAGAGCAGACCAGCCTAAGCGATAACCTCACTTCCAGCCCTTTTCCTCCTGGGAGAGGGACTTCAGAGGGGAGGTTCTCGCCGGTGATGGGTGAAACGGTGGGGGGCGCAAGCCCTTAATGTAAGAGCCCACCAGCATCTGTGGTGACACAGATGGCTAGGCAAACACCACCTGGAGCAAGGCCAAATAGGGGAGTGTATCAGGAGAGTCCCGTCCTAAACTCCCGGGTAGGCCGCTGGAGGTGCCAGGTAACTGGCATCCTAGATGAATGATTATCGCCCGCAAGGGAACAGAACCCGGCTTACAGGCCTACTTAAAGCTCTTCCAATCTCCCCTTATCGCACAGGAAGTATGTAGTGGGTAGCCGTCGTGGGGAGTCAGTCGCGTCACCCCTTTACCTACAGGAGAACTTGCCATGATAAAACTTAACTACTTACCCAAAGCCCTCCCGATTTTTATTTTATTCTTTTTCTTTCCCACCTCAATTTACGCTCAAAATCTTTTTGGAAATCATTTATCCGGTGGAGTCGATGTGGGGTTTGCCAGATTTACAAACAATGATAACGGCCTGGGAACGGGATTCAGCCTTCGGGCTTACGGAGAGTATACCTTTGCACCTCACTTATCCCTCACCCTCTTCGGAGGATATATCCAATTCGATGAAAATATCACCTTAGGAAGTGGGACTTTCTCCACTACCGAACCAACCCGATTTGATGAGGCCTATGTAACCGGAGGAATTCGAGCCCGGTTGGTTTCCATAGGAGGTTTTGTTCCTTATATCCTGGGAGGTGCAGGAGTCTACAACGGACATAAAGAAATTGTAACACTCATTACCCCTGGAATCGCAGATACAACCAGAACTATTCAGAGTAACGATTTTGGATTTAATGTGGGGGGAGGCTTTGAATACTTTTTAAACAAAAATGTCTCCTTGACCCTGGAAGTCCTTCTCCATTCTATCCAGGGGGATATTGATGAGGAAATTCTCGATATTACAGGAGGGTTAAGATATATCCCCATTTCTGGGAAATAGGATTTATAAAAAGGCAAAAGGGAGAAACCCACTCCTTGATGAATTTTTAAAAATACTCCTTGGCCTGCCTCAAAGGTTTATAAAGAGGGAAAAAGCCCATTCCTTTGAACACTTCCGATATCTGCTCCCAGTTTGGTGGAAGAGGTCGCCATAAATCTTTATGGCGAGGTTTGTTGCTTTTTGAGTTGTGGAGATGGAACCCGTTTTTTAATCTTTTCAAGTGCTTTACCGGCCACCTGCCGGACAGATTTTTCGGGATCGTTTTGAACCAATCGGTCTAGTGAATCCAGGGCCCTCTCATCTCCAAACTCCCCTAAAGCCAGAGCCGCCTTCTCCCGAATAAAAGGATCCTTATCGCTGAGCATACCAATCAGAGGTTCTATAGCCCTCTCATCCTTTAAACGGCCTAAAGACGTGACGGCGGCCAGGCGAATAAAATGATCTGAATTTTTTAAAGTCTTTATTAAAGGCTCGACGGCTTGAGGATCATTTAACTTACCCAGGGCCAGGGCGGCCTCCCGGCAAACATCTTTACTTTTGTCCGTAAGGGCCTGGATCAAGGGTTGCACAGCCCTTTTATCTCCTAAGGCCCCCAGGGCATTGGCCGCATTGCGACGTACGTCACTATCTGGATCCTTTTCTAAGACCTGAATGAGGGGATCTACCCCCCGCGGATCTTTTAAAAAACCCAGTTGATTGGCCGCATCTTTACGAAGGGTCTTCTCCGGAGAATTCAATTGCGCAATCTTCTGCTCCACTTCATCCCCTTGAGCCTTTAAAATTTCTCCATAATAAAACAGGAATCCCCACAGACTGATCAAGAAGGTTAGCCCTATCCTTATACACCCTTTGTTATAAACCATGGGAGGATAAACCTTTTCCTATTTGCCCTTCACAGCCTGATCCAACAAATGAAAAACGGTCAATGGAAAAGGGTTGACTTTTTTTAATACCTTAATTAAGTTGAGCTTAAAGGAAAAAGTCAACAAAATTCTTTTTAAATTAAAGCATTCCCTGAGGTTTCATGAAGAAAATATTACAATCTTTCCTTTCCGGTGCTATCAAAAAATTTCGGGGGACCCAGCCCGACCTTCTCCAATTCGAATTGAATCGCCTTGCCCAAATGGACATCCCAAACTTTCTGAAGTGCTTTGATTTCCTCAGACTTGAACTTAGAGAGGTTCAAAAAGGCCTGGAGAAAAATGACCTTGAAAAGGCCCTAAAGAGTCTTCTCCACCACATGCAAGCGCGGCGATCTCCCTGTTTCTTCCTTAAGGGGTGGGAAAAAAATAAAATAGCCGAAGAAATTAAAGAGAAATATCCAGAAGCCTATGAAAGAACTCTAGATACTGCCGAGAAGCTTTGCAACAATCAATTTATTTTATTTCAACATTATCCCATTGAATTTGAAGGAGATATTCAATGGAATCAAAGTCCCATATCCCAGAGGGTCTGGGATGTGGGCTCCTGCCCTGATCTACACACCTTTGAGGCTTTAGCCCAGGGAGATGATATCCGTTTTATCTGGGAACTCAACCGACATCGCCATTTTCTAGATTTAGGGAGAGCCTATTGGCTGACCGATAATGAAAAGTACGTTCAAACCTTTCTTTATCACCTAGTCGGTTGGATGCATCAAAATCCTTTTCCCAGGGGAATTAATTGGGCCAACCTTCTCGAAATTTCTCTTCGCTGTCTGTTCTGGTTATTTGGTTATTTCTTCTTTGTGGCTTTTAAGCATCTGGATCCTTTATTCCATCTGAATTGGCTTCAATATATCTATTTTCATGCCTGTGCCCTGGAGGCCCATCTGAAATATGCCCCGCCTTCTAAATTACAAGAACTTATTGCTGCCACGACCGTTCTGTACTTAATCGGGGCCCTTTTTCCCGAATTCAAAAAAAGTAAAGAATGGCGGGATGAGAATATCAAAATCCTTCAGGGGGAGTTTACTCCCTATTTTCCTCCTACAACCTCGATTTTAGATAGTTCTTTAGGTGGACTTCTTCTCTTCATAGAACTTTATTTGATTCTGTTGGTTACACGAAAAGCTAACCGACTCTATTTACTTCCTCAACTAACCGGCTTAACCGAACGGGCTTTGGAACGGCTCATGGCTTTAATTAAACCCTGTGGTACACTTCCCAGGATTGGGGATGAGCAGTTAACCTGCCTATTTCGCTCCACCTCTTCGCCGGAAACCGGCTTTAGCCATCTACTTGCTGTGGGGGCAGTTCTTTTAAATCGAGGAGATTTTAAAGTTGTGGCAGCCGGCTTTCAAGAAGATGCCCTTTGGTTTTTGGGAAAGGAAGGGGCTATGGCCTACAAGGAATTACCTGCTAAAACTCCGGGCTTTACTTCAAAGGGCCTTATGGAAGCAGGCTACGCCGTCATGAGGAATGAGTGGGGACGAGAAGGTCACTATTTTTTCCTGATGCGGGGTTCCCATTCTGGATCGATCTCGGAAGTTCGGCAACTTACCCATGCCGATGCCTTGAGTTTTGAAGTGTCCAGCTTTGGAATCCCCTATGTCGTAGATGCCGGTCCCTATTCAGAAGAAACCCTTTGTAAATGGAATAGTTATTTCCGACATTATATGGCCCATAACAGTATCCTCATCGACAACCGGGGTTTAAAAGAACTGGATATTGAAGGATCCTCCAAAGTTCGGTTCCAGGCTGAGCTGGATCGCTGGGTATCTACCTGCCGATTTGATTTTGTTCGAGGGTTTCATACCGGCTACCAGAAGCTTTCATCTCCTGTTTTACATCACCGGATGGTCTTTTTTAAAAAGCCCGAGTACTGGATTCTTCATGATCTCCTGACCGGTGAAGGAACCCACCTTTTTGAACAGTATTTTCATTTTTCACCTACAAAACTGGGTGTAGATTTCGCCCAAAAGAAAGTTCAGTTAGGTCAACTCTATGATCCAACCCTGGCCATTATTCCCCTTCACGCAGATAAAATGGATGTAACGTTCCAGGCAGGGGGAGAAAACCCGGGTGATGGCTGGATCACAAATGGATATAAAAGTACCGTGGAAGCTCCGCTGGTTAAGTACAGCCGTAGCTCTTCTTTACCTACCAGTTTTAACACCATTCTCTATCCCCAGCCGCCGGCCACCGAGGTGGCCATCCTGGGTCGGGAAGGTGAAGTCCGTCAAGGAGAGTTTTTAGTTTCCGTAGATAATGCCATCGGATTGGAGTTGCAGATGACGACAGGAACCGATTACTTTGTTTTCTCCCACCAGGGTTCTCAGAAGTTATCCTTTAAAGAGTTTACCGTTGAGGGAGAGCTCTTCTTTATCCGAAAAGATACCCAGAATCATCTGGTCGAGGTTTGTGTTCACAATGGATCCCACATTTCTATAGACGACCTGGTCCTCTTTCAAGCTCCGCAACCGGTGTGGGACTTAAGTTTCGTATTTCAGGAAGATAGACTGGAACTCTGGACTACAAAAAGTATCGCGTCGGTAACCTTTCTGGCTCCCCAGGTGCAACAGGTCTTTATCAATGGCCGAAAAGGACAGTTGAAAAAAGTAAAGGGATATCTCACGGTAGAAGTTCCAAAAGTCTGATCCGAACCTGAAGTTCCGATATGGCTTTTCGGGATTAGCTGTGGTTTCCGTCATTACGATCTCACAGTTCTTTACAAATAAAACTCCATGACTTCCCTGCTCTTACAGGCTATCGCGAGTGGTTTTCTGATGGGTGGCGTTTATGGCTTGATGGCCACCGGGCTTACCCTTATCTTTGGGGTGATGAAGGTGGTTAACCTGGCCCATGGAGACATGATGATGCTGGGAATGGCCATCAGCTATTGGCTGTTTACTTTGGCCGGAATAGATCCTTATCTTTCAATCCCGGTCAGCGTCTTCTTACTTTTTTTGCTTGGATTTCTCATCCAACGATTTTTGATCAATCCCATTTTGCACGCCTCAGAACATATGCAGATTCTGGTTACTCTGGGGGTATCCCTCATCCTGACAAATAGCGCGTTACTACTCTGGGGACCTAATGTCCGATCGGTCATCACCGGCTATTCCCTGGAAACCTTGTGGATAGGGGAGATTGTTCTGGACCTTCCCCGGGTGGTGGCCTTTTTATCTGCGCTTTTCTTTACTTTCCTCCTCTATTTACTCTTGAAGAAAACGGAGTTGGGTAGAGCTATCCGGGCCTCTGCAGATGACCCGGAAGCCGCTTTGTTGGTGGGAATTGAAATTAATAGAATTTATCCTATCTCCTTTGGAATTGGAGCTGCCTGCGTAGGAGCCGCCGGCTCGCTAATTATTCCCTTTTATGATCTGACGCCCCATGTTGGTCCCCCGTTTACAATGGTGGCTTTTACCATCATCATTTTGGGCGGAATGGGGAGTTTGTCCGGTGCGTTGATTGGAGGACTCCTGGTAGGTGTAGCGGAATCGGTGGGAGCGATTCTGTTATCCAGTTCTCTCAAATCTGTGGTGAGTACCACCCTTCTGGTGTTGGTCTTACTTTTTAAACCCAGGGGATTGTTTGGAAATTAATCTGTGAAATACCTGCCGGCATTACTCGGATTAGCTATTTTTCTCATTCTCCCTTTAGTGGTGGATTCTTATTTCCTCACGATCCTCATTTCGGTTTTTTATTATGCTTACCTGAGTAGTTGTTGGAATATTCTGGGAGGGTATGCGGGTCAGCTTTCTTTAGGGCATGCCGCTTTTTTTGGAATCGGAGCTTATACCTCTTCCCTGCTCTTTATGAAATGGCACCTAACGCCCTGGCTGGGTATGTGGATAGGGGCTTTGCTGGCGACAGTTTTTGCGCTTTTTATGGGAAGTTTAAGCTTTCGGTTTGGTTTGAGGGGATTTTATTTCGTACTGATTACCTGGGCCTTTGCAGAGCTTCTTCGGTTGATTACATTAAGTTTAGACATCCTGGGAGGTCCGACCGGGATTTACCTTTCGGCGCATATCTCTCCCTGGCAATTTCAGTTTTCCAGCCGGGGACCGTACTATTACATTATCCTCGGATTAACGATTTTTATATTGATTATTTCCCATAAACTGGAAGCTTCCAAATCCGGCTTCTATTTCAAGGCCATCCGAGAAAATGAGTTGGCCGCCGAGGGGAGCGGGGTGGCTACAGCCCGTTATAAACTCTTAGCTCTGGCCCTCAGTGCTTTTCTGACTGCCCTGGGGGGTACCTTTTATGCCCAGTATTTAAAGTACATTGATCCTGAAACTACCCTGGGAGTATCCCTTTCCATAGAAATTATGATCCGGGCTCTGGTGGGTGGAAGCGGAACTCTCTTTGGACCGCTTATTGGTTCTTTTATTTTAACCCCTCTCTCGGAGCTTTCCCGAACCTACTTTACAAAGGGGGGACTGGAGGGGCTCCCCTTGATTATCTACGGGGCCGTGCTCATCTTTATCGTCCTTTTTCTGCCTCAAGGGGTTGCTACCTGGATGAGGGAGAAAATGGCCAGATACAAAAACCGATGAGCCTGTTGGAAGTTCACAGATTAACCAAATCCTTCGGAGGATTGAAAGCCGTGGCCGGGGTCGATCTCCAGGTAGATAAAGGGGAGATCGTCGGGGTCATCGGACCCAATGGGGCCGGAAAGACCACGCTGTTCAGTCTCATTTCGGGGTATCTGAAACCTGATGAAGGAGAAATCTTCTTCAAAGGTCTATCCCTTATAGGACGAACCCCCCATGAAATTTGTCAACTGGGCCTCGCCCGAACTTTTCAGATCGTACAACCCTTTCCCAACCTGACTACCTTTGAAAATGTCCTGATAGGGGCTTTCAATCGAACCCGGGGAGTTCCAGAAGCCCGTCTTCGGGCCTCAGAGATCCTTAAATCCCTAGGACTCTTTGAGAAAAGGGGATTTCTTGCGAAAACCCTGACGATTTCAGACCGGAAGCGTTTAGAGATGGCCCGGGCCCTGGCTACGCAGCCAGACCTGCTCCTTTTGGATGAGGTCCTGGCAGGACTTAATCCTACGGAAGTGGACCGGATGATCCAGCTTATCCGTAAAATCCGAGAGCAGGGCATCACCATTCTGATCATCGAACATGTCTTGAAGGCGGTTATGTCCCTCTCCGATCGAATCGTAGTCCTCCACCACGGAGAGAAAATTGCCGATGGGAGCCCGGAGATGGTTTCCAGGGATAAAAGGGTTGTCGAAGCTTATTTGGGAGAGGTCCTCTGAGAGAAGAAGAGGAATATGCTGGAGATCGAGTGTATACAGGTTTACTACGGAGATCTACAAGTCCTATGGGATGTCTCGTTAAAGATCGATTCAGGGGAAATTGTATCCATCGTTGGCGCGAATGGAGCCGGAAAAACAACGCTTTTGAAGACCATCTCCGGACTTCTACATCCCCGATCTGGAAGGCTAAGATTTCGGGGTGAACCCATTGAAAATAAATCACCGGCTCAAATTGTAGAAGCCGGTATCAGTCATATTCCAGAAGGACGAAAGCTCTTTACCACACTGACAGTATTAGAAAATCTGGAATTAGGCGCTTATGTACCCAGGGCCCGACAAAAGAGGAAAGAAACCCTTGCCCGGATATTTCGGCTCTTTCCTATTTTAGAGGAACGAAAATATCAGATTGCCGGTACCTTAAGTGGAGGTGAACAACAGATGCTGGCTATCGGACGAGGATTAATGTCTTTACCCCAATTGCTCCTGCTGGATGAGCCTTCTTTAGGTCTCGCTCCTCAGGTGGTTAAAAATATGTTTGAAGTGATTAAAGAAGTGAATCGATCCGGAACTACCATTCTACTTGTAGAACAGAATATCTTTCATGCCCTGGGAATCTCCACCCGCGGGTATGTTCTGCAAAACGGGCGCATAGTCCTCGAGGGAACCGGGGCAGAACTGCTCCAGAATATCCATGTGCAGAAGGCATATCTGGGATTGTAAAGTGGCTGATGGGTACCGATACGGGGAGATAAAGTTTAACCCTGTACCTCTGTACTCTATACTTTGATGGGAAAGCATTTCTCTTCTGTTGATCTCTGGTTGTTAGGAGTTGTATTCATTTGGGGAATTAATTTTTCCATTGTTAAAACAACCCTGCGGGAGATGTCCCCCCTGAGTTTTAACAGTTTACGATTTGCACTGGCTGTAACGTTAGTGTTTAGTATTCTTCGGCTGACGGAGAAAGATCTGACCGTGGATCGAAGGGATTGGCCCAAGTTTTTATTCCTGGGTTTTATAGGGAATACCCTGCATCAGATTTTTTTTATCAAGGGAATTTATCTTACCACGGCCAGTAATTCGGCCCTTATCCTGTCCATAGGGCCTGTCTTTGTGGCCCTATTAAACGTAATTTTTCGATTGGAAAAGGTTTCTCTTTTTAATTGGTACGGAATTTTACTTTCCTTTCTAGGGGTTTTTCTTATCATCCTGGGTGGAGCCCAGGGAAAAGGTTTAAGTTTTTCTAAGGAGTATTTGCAAGGAGATTTGCTGACGCTGGCAGCAGCTTTTTTCTGGTCTGTTCGTATCGTCTTTTCTAAACCGCTTCTTCAAAAATATTCCTATCTTAAAGTAACCACCTGTATCATGGCCTGTGGAACTCCTTTCCTGATCCTGGCTTCGGTGAAGGAGCTGGCACATCAGGACTGGAGCCGGGTAAGTTTCTACGGCTGGCTCGGGTTTGGGTATTCCTTCAGTCTAGCCATTGCCGGTTCTTATATTATCTGGCATATGGGGTTGAAAAAAATAGGGAGTGCCAAAACGGCGGTCTATAGTAATTTAACTCCAGTCGTATCCGTAGTTTTTGCCTGGCTTTTCTTAGGAGAGCGCTTAACGCTTTTGCAAGATCTTGGAGGAATCGCCATTTTGGGAGGAATTTACCTGACCAGACTGAGCCGATAGGAGGGTACCCCTTATCCCCCTCGGGAAAAGGGTGAAGTTAAACCCCAAGTCATCTGGGGGGAATTCCGAAGAGATAACCGGAATTTATTCAGAGGATTTCGTGGCCTAACAACTCCTTTCTTCCTCCCCTAAGAGGGTGAAGTTTAACCCTTCAAAGTCCTTCCTTTTGCTTCTTTCGAAATAATTTTGGATTATTCCCTATCCGACCGTCAGAAACTCTGAATCCATGGGGATAAGGATATGACGGGATTTTCTCCCATCTTCGCTTTTTCCTCCCTACAGAGCCCTTCACCTATTTTAAAATTTTCAGACTAAAAATATCTTAATTAGATAATATTAGCTATATTTTTCTATTTTAATGCATAAAATATAACTGGCATACAAATTGTAGAATATGAAAAACTTGATAAAAACTAGGAGAAAAGAAAATATGTCACATACCCTCATTATTGGAGCAGGACCTGCCGGATTAACTGCAGCCTATGAGTTATCCAAACTCAATGTACCTTCTACGATCCTGGAAGCCGATCAGCAAGTGGGGGGCCTCTCGCGTACCGTTAACTATCGAGGTTATCGGTTTGATATTGGAGGGCATCGATTTTTTTCTAAAATTCCCCTCATCAATGAAATATGGCGGGAAATCCTTTCTGAAGACTTCCTGGTCCGACCGCGGCTTTCACGGATCCACTATAGAGGGCATTTTTTTGATTATCCCTTGAAAGCAGCCAATGCACTGACGGGATTAGGGCCCGTAGAAGCTTTCCTGGTTGGGGTAAGCTATACCAAAGCCAGACTGTTTCCCAGTGAAGAAGAGACCACCTTTGAGCAGTGGGTATCCAATCGGTTTGGCTATCGCTTATATCAGATCTTCTTTAAAACTTATACCGAGAAGGTCTGGGGCATCCCCTGTACGGAGATTTCTGCAGATTGGGCTTCACAACGCATTAAAAACCTGTCTTTGTATGAAGCCATAAGGAACGCCCTGCTGGGTTCCGGGCGAACCCGGGACGGACAAATTATCACCACACTTATCGAGCGTTTTAATTATCCCCGGCTCGGACCCGGTATGATGTGGGAGCGTTGCGAAGAACTCCTGGCTGCCAAAGGTCACAGGACGATTCGGGGCGTAAAGGTTGAGAAAATACGACACCGCCAGGGACGGGTGGAGTGCGTGTATGGTCGTACCGACTCTGGTGAGTTGGTTGAGTTTGACGGTGAGCATTTTATCTCTACCATGCCCCTTCGGGAGCTTATCCAGGCCCTGGATCCCAGGCCACCGGAGGAAGTCTTAAGGGCTGCCAATTACCTTCGTTACCGGGATTATCTGACCGTCGTACTTATCGTTCGACGGGAATCCGTTTTTCCAGATAATTGGATTTATATTCATTCCCCGGAGGTCAGGATGGGGCGAATCCAAAATTACAAGAACTGGAGTCCCGATATGGTTCCGGATCCCTCACGAACCTCCCTGGGACTTGAATATTTTCTATGGGATAAGGATGACCCGTGGCATTGGTCCCAAGATCAGCTCATAGAATTGGGAATTAAAGAGTGCACACAGATCGGGTTGGTGGATCCCGGAGAGGTAGAAGATGGAACCGTGGTTCGTATGAAAAAAGCCTATCCGGTCTATGATCAGAACTATCACGAAAATTTGAGAACCCTGAGAACCTATCTGGAAACTTTCTCAAATCTTCAAACCATCGGTCGAAATGGACTTCATCGCTATAATAATCAGGATCACTCTATGCTAACGGGAATTTACGCTGCACAAAACATTGTGGGTGAAAAACACGATGTCTGGTCGGTAAACACGGAGATGGAGTACCATGAAGAGATCCGAGAGGAAGCCAAGACCCGGAAGTCGATCCTTTCAGAGAAGATAGATTTTTTGAAAGGAGGTGGAGACCGTCTGATTCCGACCTGTGTAGGCCCAAGGGAAACTGATCAGCCTCTATCCCCGGACAAAATCATCGAGGCTGCCTTCGCAAAGCTAGATCCTCTCGCCATGGGAATTGCCTTAGGCTCGGTTGGAGGAATAGGAACCTTTCTGGCCGTGGGGATACTTCTTCTGAAGGGAGGTCCTCTGATTAGGCCAAATTTATCCTTGCTGGGTCAATATCTACCGGGATTTAAGGTAACCTGGGAGGGTGCCTTCACGGGTCTTGTGGAGATGGGATTGGTGGGGTTCGGACTGGGATATGGAGGTGCCTGGCTCAGAAACTGGATGATGGGGGCCTATGCTTCTCTGATACGACGGCAGGTTCAAGAAGAAGATCAAACCAAACCTTGGAACCCCGGGTAACCTTTGGGGGTAGATTTTTGGAATCTGACCCCTCCGACTCCCCTTCCCTGCGAGGGAAGGGGGTCAGGTTAGAAAAAATCTATCCCTGAAAGTCCCTATGAGAAGAGACCGTAAGGGCGCAAAGCCTTGCGCCCGTACAAGGATATCGTCAAGATTCCTCTGCGGAGGTCCTGGCCCGGATGCAGTCTGGTAGGGGCTCAGGACTGTCCCCCATAGCGGTGAGGTTGCCCAGCAAGGAGGGACCCTACATGGGGCTACCTTTACAATTACCGGGGTAATATTTTATAAATAATATAAGGAAGTTGGGTAGGACTTTTCTATGGAATTAGGGAATTCTTATCACCGTTCGGTTCAATCAATTCTATATCTCCTTCTCCTGGGTAGTCTGGTGCTTCTGCTGGCAACAAAAGGGATAACCCACGAGGAGATTGTCTCTCTCCAAGGAGATATGCCCCGGTATCTCATGAACGGGGTTTACTTTTATGATCTCCTAAAGGATCTCCCCCTTACCCATGCCATGGCGTATACCTACCAATACTATGCAAGGTACCCGGCCCTTTCCCTGGGACATCATCCCCTCCTCTTAAGTGTGGCCGAAGTTCCTTTTTATACAGTTTTAGGAGTTTCCGTCTTTTCCGCAAGGTGGGCCATTGTCTTCTTTATGTTGGGGGCGGTTATCGCCTGGTTTTTCTTAATAAAAACCCTCTACGATGAAAAGATTGCTTTGTTTTCGTCTGCCTTATTTGCAACCACTCCTTTTATCGTCGGCTTCTCTAGAGTTGTTCTATCTGAGATTCCCACTCTAGCTCTTATCCTGGTCACCGCGTATTTCTTTTATAGATTTGTTCAAACAGATAAAAGCAAATATGCCTATGCCTTTGCGATAAGCTTCTCATTAAGCGTCTACGCCAAACATCTGGCCATCTTCATGCTTCCCATCTTCTTGCTTTATCTCCTTTTGACCCGGGGGGTTCGGAAGCTCCTGGCAAAAGAAGTCATTCTGGCCGTCATTCTTACTTTTTTGCTTCTTCTTCCCCTTATTCCCTTAACCCTTAAATTTTCCCAGACCAATATCTCCTGGGTAGCCCAGAAGTCTCTATCTTCCAGAGTCGGATTATCCCCTATCCTGTATTATCCCCGGGCTCTCTGGCAAGAGCAACTGACTTTACCGGTTTTGATCCTTAGTCTGGTTTCTCTGGGCGGATCCTTATACCGAAGGGATAAACGGGCCATCTTATTTTTACTGTGGATCGGGATCTTTTACGTAGAAATTACCTGTACCGGGGCCAGGGAGGCTCGCTATAGCATTTATTGGATTCCGGCTTTTTGTCTTTTTGCGGCCACCTCCGTTCATCTTTTTCCCTATCGTTCCTGGAAAATTCTTCTTTCCTCCCTTCTTATTTTCACTGTGGCCTATCAAACATACCTTGCTTTTCTATCCCAACCTGAATATGCCGAAGGGTACGAATCAGCAGCCCAGTATGTAACCGAGAATAGAAAGGGAGAAAGCATTTTATTCAGCGCCGATATAGATTCCGGCTACTTTGTATTTTTCACCAGAAAACACGACCCCTATCGAGATTTGATTGTGCTTCGGGCCGATAAGATGCTGGTCACTTCCCGGATGGATTACATTGTTGAAGAACGGATTACCCGTCGAGATCAGATCTATGAGATCCTTCGGAATTTTGGCGTAGGGTATGTGGTCATGGAGGATAAACCGTTTAAATCCTCCCCCTTAGAATGGCTAAGGGAAGAAGTTAAAACGGATAAATTTGTGTTACGTAAAAGAATCCCCATCTCTTCTAACCGTTCTACGCTCCAGGGGGTTACGCTGGCCATTTATGAGTACAAAGACTATGTTCCTCCGGTCAGGGGAAGAATCCTCACGATGAATATTCCCCTTATGGGGGACTCCATTAAAATTCAGTTTGATGATTTATTCCATCCCCCTTAGGGCCTGCTTTAGTCCGACGGGGAAGAGCCTCCGATCTGTTGGGAGGAGAAGACGAGAAAAAATAGGATTATAAAACCTGAATCTGTAAGAAAACCTACTTCTTAATAAAAAAGAATTGTAAATATCTTTAATTAAATTATGTAAGTTTATACCTTGTAAAGGTAACTAATATTCTTGGACTAGTTTAGATTTTTATTAGTTAGATAAAGTTAATTTAGATCTATAAAAACTATTCTTATAGGTTTTGGGTCAAAAATAAAACCCTGTGATTCTGGTTAAAGCCAATACCAGGTAAAAGCTGGAGGAGGGCATCCGGGAAAAACTTGAGGAGTAGAAAATTCTGAAATCCATTTACCGGGTGGGTGTAAAGGCCAGGGTTTGAGAATTTTTTCTCCGATATCCACAAGAGGATAGTTATGATAGACGTTTCCATTGTTGTACCCTTCCACAATTCGGAGCGATATCTTATGGAGTGTATTGAAGGATTACTTTCCCAGGACTATCCCCGGGAACGGTATGAGATTGTCATGGTTGATAATAATTCCACCGACGCCTCAGTCAGGATTGTGAAACGATATCCCCGGGTCAGGCTGATCTCGGAAGGAAGGCGAGGGGCTTACGCAGCCCGTAACCGAGGGGTCCGGGAGGCAAAGGGTAAGATTATTGCCTTTACCGACTCCGATTGTGTCCCCTTCAAGGACTGGTTACAGGGAATAAAGGAGGCCATGGCCCATCCCGAGGTTGGCATCGTCATAGGAAGTCTCCGATTTGCCAGAGACTCTTTTTTACTCTCCCTGCTGGCCGACTATGAGAATGAAAAAGACCACTATGTCTTCACCAGTAAAATAAAAGAACTCTATTACGGCTATGCAGGAAATATGGCCATTCGAAAGGAACTATTTGCCGAAATAGGGCCATTTGTCGAAAGGATCCGAGGATCTGATACCATTTTCATTCACCAATGTATGGCCAAGTATTCTTGCGAAGTGGTTCATTATTCTCCCCAAATTCGGGTACGGCACCTGGAAATCGATGGGGTCGGTAAACATTTCCAGAAAGTTTTTATTTACGGAAAGAGCAGTCAAAAATACCGTAAGATTGTAGCTGCCAGACCCTTGACCCAGAGGGAGAGGTTTCTAGTCTTTTGGAGAACCGTACGAAATCGAGACTATTCGTGGTTGAAAGCCATGGTCCTTCTCGGTCTCCTGGTTGTTGGTTTTGGATACTGGGTCTTGGGCAGTAGAAACCTTATCCAGAATTTTAAGCAAAGGGGGATGATTTTACGACTTAGAAAATTAAGAAGGAATTGGCATAAGAAACGGAAGATGACAACGGAAGGAGGGTAGGCTAAAAAATAGAAGATCTCCGGGATGATCCACTTAGAGGCCCAGGTCGTCTCTGGTAAAGGTTCCCAGCCCGGATATCTCCCCAGGTTGAGTAGATTTTTCGGACGGCCAATTCGGGAGAGGGTGGGAATTTTTTTAATTTCCGGGTATCATCCCTTCGACTTTGTATTCTTCGTAGGTCAGGTTCAAGAAGGCCCATAGATGCCCGACTTGAACACAAAGGCGTAAGAGCCCCTTGAGGATAGCAGTACGGCCGCGAAATACTTCCAGCGGCAGAATAGAGGCAAAAACAAAAATACCTGCCAGGGCCTTCAGGAGCTCAATCATCTGTCGGGAGTAGCGTGGGGATCGTCGTCTCTGCAGGTAAGTATAAGCCACACCCTTGCGAAAGGCACGCTGCAGGAGCCATTTGAAGGTTAAACGATGTGAAGGAATATATTCAAACACCTGGGCTGTATCACACCAAAAAAATTTTGCCCCACTCTCCATCATCCGTGAGAAAAGTTCGGTGTCTCCACCCCCCGTAAGACCGTAAAAGGGATCAAACTTATGTCGATTAAAAAGGGAACGGCGGATGAAAGCATTACCCGTACGGGTTTGATAAAACTTTAACCTGGTACCGCTGGGATAGCGGGGTCTGCTAAAAAAAACCTCCGGGTCTAGCCAGGAAGGACCAGCTTTCTCCAGCCGGGGTAGTACAGGACCGAAATAACCGTCTCCGGGGATTTTACGGATCATCTGCCAATATTCCGCAAGCCAGTTTTCTCCGGCTACTTCATCATCATCAATAAAAGCAATCCAGGTCCCTCGGGCCTGCTCTACAGCCCGGTTCCGGGCGTGGGAGATATTCTGTCTTGGCTCAACCCCGTATCTCAGGCAGGTATACCTACTCTTCAGTTCCTCCACAACAGGCCGGGCCGTCTCTGCAGCATCGTTATCGATCACGATGATTTCCAAGGTGAAATCCTTTGTACCCGAGAGTCGCTGTAAACTATCGAGTAGTCGGGTCAGACCCTGCGGTCGACGAAAGGTGGCAATACAAATGGAAATATCCGGAGTTGTATTTTCTTTTTCCAATCTGTTCATCTATACCTCCTTCCCTTGAAATGGAATCGGAGAGGTAAGAACTAACCCTGCCAACCTACGCATCCAAAAACTGAGATCATCTCTCTAGGCACCAGGATAAGAGTAAGATCCATGGGGGCACCCGCTTCCTAACCTTCCCCCGCTTTGCAGGGGAAGGAACTTTGAAGTGAAGTCCCCTCCTCTGTGAAACGGAGGAGGGACCGGATGGAGGCGCCTTAACCTGGTGCCTATAGGGACCAGGGGGGTGTCTGGACTCCACATCTAATCCTTAACGTGATGCGTAGAGGACCTCCCTCAAAATAAAAGCTCTTCCCCAACAGGATCCCTTGAACCGGCTTCCTTCTTCACTCTCGTCGGTTCTTCTCTATTCAATCTAAATAAGTTCACGGCCCGTAAATATTTACCCTTTTTATCCCCGATCCCCTTCGATCCGGAACCGGCCCAGATTAAAGAATCCCAGTAAGAGATATATTTAATTTATATGTTTTTACTCTTTGTCCAGGTAAAAAACAGAGATCAGATCTAAAAATCCCTTTCCCTTCCTCCTGCCGACATGGTTCGATGAGGTACTTCTACCCTGTTTACTTACTTTTGACTCCATGCCCCAACTCTCCTCTCCTGTGGCGTGGGAGAGGGGCCAGAGGGTGAGGACCATTTAAAGGTTAAGCAAAACTAAGTAAACAAAGTCCTCTCCTTTAAATTTTTTTATTTTCCTCATATTACCTATTGAAATAATTTTAATTCAATTTATAGTTAAATTATACCTATAAACGTATAGATATACTTATTTAGGTATATATATTGCTTAAAAATTATCTATTAGTACTTTTAGATAGTAAAAAAACACTTCTATCTTATTTAGGGTCCAAGGCCGGGCAAAGTGTACCGGCTCCTCTTCGGAGAAGACGAAGGATTATTCAAAAACATCAAAACCGACTTACTACACTGTTTACTTAATTTCAGTCTCATAGTACGGCTTTCACTTCCCAACGCCCCTCTCCCACGCTATAGGAGAGGGGCCGGGGGTGAGGGGCCGTTTAAAAGTTAAGCAAGACTAAGTAAACAAAATACTTATGGAATCAGTTTTTGGGATATGCCGTAGAAAATCTTCTGGAAGAGGAGACAGGATCCAGGAGGAAATCCCATGTGGTGGAGTCGTTTAAAATGGAGTATTTATCTGGCTTATCATCTGCGAGGCCAGACCCGGTTCCCCTTTGAACCCTTGGAGGTTATCCAACGTGCCCAGGCACGGCGCGTACAAAGCATGATAGCCTATGCTTATCACAGGGTACCCTATTATCGAAGGGTGATGGATAACCTGGGCTTAAGCCCAGGCGATTTTCGAACCGCTGAGGATCTCTCACGACTGCCGATACTGGAACGTAAGCATTTACAACAGAACCCCGAGGATCTGGTCTCTACTGCCCAACCCCGGGATTATTACCTGAAGTTGCGAACCGGAAGGAGTACCCATACCCATGGGACCGTTTACCATGATGCGACTTCACTTTTTCAGAACGCTGCACACGGTGAACGTGAGCGATCGATGATTGTGAAACTGGTGGGGCGTTCGCTGGGATACCGCGAGACCAGCATTGCCACGTCCTCCGGGGTAGCCAAAGAGGTACATAAATTTTGTCAAAAACACGGTTTTCTCCCTAAAGGCATCCGCATTCAACGACAGTATCTGCCGCTAGATCCACCGGAAAAAAATGTTCCCTTAATCAACGAATTTAAACCAGACGTACTTCACAGCTACGGATCTTATCTTGAAGTTCTCTTCCCGTATCTTTATACCACAGGAGTCCCTTTTCATCGTCCTAAAATCGTCACCTACAGCTCAGATGGTCTCTCTAACCCTGTTCGGCGTTTGATTACCGAAACCTTTGGTCTTCCTTTACTCAGCACCTATCAGGCTACCGAAGCATTCAAGATTGGCTTTGAGTGCTTCTACAATATGGGTTTGCATCTCAATATCGATCTATATCCGGTTCGTATTGTCAACGAGAAGGGTGAAACCCTACCGGATGGTGAAAGCGGGGATGTGATCCTCTCAAACCTGGTCAATCGGGCGACGGTACTCCTGAATTACCGACTGGGTGATATCGCCTGTATATTACCCGGCCCATGTCCTTGTGGGCGTTCATTACCCAGGCTCTCACTCCCCCAGGCTCGCTCCGACGATTGGATTCAATTAACTTCCGGTCGACTTATACATCCCATGCGGGTAAAGGACGTTTTCCTGGTTGAAGAGGAACTCTGGCAATACCAGATCGTTCAAGAGAGCGGTACCCATTTCCGCATTGCACTGGTAGCTTCTGGAACCTGTAATAGACAGGCCATGGCTCAACGCATTACCCATAACCTAAACCGTATCCTCGGGGAAGATATCACCATCAACCTGACCTTTACCGATCAAATTCCACGAACACCTGGAGGTAAAGTTCGTACTGTCCTTTCGTTACGCCAGAAACCTCAAGGAGAAACAATTTTTGATGGAATAAGGAGTTACCAACCCTATGAGTTGGATGAAGCGATTTCTTAATAGCGGATATGTAGGTACCCTTTCTTGTATCGAGCGCAGGTTGCCTTTCTGGCCTGTGGAATGGATTGAACGGCTTCAGTGTCATCGTATACACTCGATAATCCGACATGCCTATCGTACGGTGCCGTTTTATCGTAGGGCTATGGACGAACGAGGGCTACGCCCAGAGGATTTCCAAACCGTCGATGACCTGACCCAACTTCCTCTGATCGATAGTTTCATCCTACGAAACAATCTGGACCGGTTTACTTCGACGTGCTATGACGAAGGATCTCGACAGGTTTGGTATAGCAGTGGATCCCAGTCCCGGGCTCAGCGTACCATTTATTGGGATAACGCTTCTATTTTACGTGAGCTTGCCTATGCCGAAAGAGATCGTGGTATATTAAACCATCTGATAGGACAGAGTTATGGACAACGTCAACTTTATATCTTTCCCCCTACCTCATTGACCTTAAAGATCCGCGCTTTCTGGAGCTCACAAACTCTAGCACCCCGAGGCCTGGCTCATCGTCAATTTATTTCCATAGAGGAACCCTTTGAAGCTGTGGTTGAGAAGATTAACACCTTTCGGCCCCAGGTAGTATTCTCCTATGGGTCTTATGCGGATCAGTTTTTTCGATTTCTATCCGACCGCCAATGGCGTATTGCTCTACCTCGGGTTTGGATGTATGGGGGGGATCTCCTTTCTCCCGGCGGACGGGATCTGATTGAAAAAACGTTTGGTTGTCTGGTCTATTCGGCTTACCTATCTGCAGAAGCCGGACGAATTGGATTCCAGTGCGAATATCGCCAGGGTTTTCATCTAAATATAGATCTCTGTGCGGTACGATTGGTTGATGAAAAGGGAAGGACCGTCCCCCCAGGTGAGCCAGGTGAGGTGGTTATTTCCAATCTACGCAATCTCGGAATGGTCCTGCTTAATTACCGCCAGGGCGATCAAGGTATCCTGGCACAGAAACCCTGTCCATGTGGTAGATCCTTACCTCTATTGGAACAGTTGAGCGGGCGTTGTACCGACGTCATCCGTCTTCCCAATGGTCGAGAGCTCTCCTTTCTGATGCTAGAAGCTTTATTCAAACATGAATTAAAATCCACCCTACAATCTCGAGTTATTCAACCTGCACCCGGTCAAATCCAATGGCAGATCGTACCTTTCTCCAGCACAGATCGAAAGGCATTACAAAATCAGTTGTTGGAACGGGCTCGCTCTGTCTTGGGTACGGATACCCAGGTGACGGTTGAGTTTGTCGAACATATTCCTCTAACCCCCCAGGGTAAATTTTTGAGGGTGATGGCGTATCCGGAAGGGGCGAAGGTGAAAAAATGATTCAACAAAACCATTATACCACACAAATTTACTGGGACGAAGTCCTGGAAGAAATCCGTTGTAGTTCCCCCATAGAAATATGGCGGGCTTATATGCGGCGGGTTTATAAACGCCTCCTTCAAGATTGGTTACCGATTGGTAACCCGGGGCGTGGTCTGAAAACAGATCTGTTTGAAGAGGCGGTGAGTGATCATCACCTCTTGCCCGATTTGGGACCGGGTAGCGTTGGTCTCGATCACTCTTCGGCGATCGTTCAGGCTGCCCGGCATCGACTTTTAGGAAAAGATGGCGGATCCCTTTTCGTGGTGGGAGATTTACGTCAGATTCCTTTAAAATCAGAAACCGTAAAGTACATCCTGGCCGGATCCTCACTGGACCACTTTCCGGATAAGGCAGATATAGCTAAAAGCCTGGCCGAGTTAGTCCGTATACTGGCTCCCGGAGGAATTTTAATAATCACCCTGGACAATCCCCACAATCCCATTGTCTGGTTGCGTAATCACCTGCCTTTTACCTGGTTGAATCGTTTGCACCTTGTACCCTACTATGTAGGTGCGACGTACAACCTCATAGAAGCCCGTCACCAACTCGAAGCCTTAGGATTAATTGTAACCCATGTCACGGCAGTTTCCCATGTCCCCCGGGCCCCGGCCATTTGGTTACTGACCCTCCTGGAGCGCCTGGGCTGGAAAGTTTTAGAAGCCCCCATGGAGCGTATATTGGATAGCTTTGAGAGTTTGGAACGTTGGTCGATCCGGTATCAAACCGGTTACTATCTCGCTCTTCGTGCCGAGAAACAAGCACGTCTTGCTGAGAAACGAACTTTTCTATTGGACGAGGCAATGCAAAGTACCTCGAGATCTTATGCCGAGGAAGGAGTGCAAACATGACTTATCAAACAGAAAATAAACTCGACGAGTCCTGGCAGACTACCCCAGGAAGCAATACAACCCGGAGCTTCACCGGATCCTCCTATGAGGATCTGGCTTTATCAGGGGTTCCATCTTTAGGATACGATTCCTTTAGTTGTGAAGCAACTGACGAGACAGGGATGTCCCTGGGTTGGCTTGTGGTTGATACTATGATCAATGGGCGTTCCCATGGGGGAATCCGAATAGCTCCCGATGTTTCCCTCGCTGAACTCAGGATATTAGCCCGTCGAATGACCCTCAAGTTTGGGTTCTTAGGTCTTCCGGGAGGAGGGGCAAAAGCAGGGATTATTGGGGATCCGGAGGCTCCTCCCCAACAACGGCAGGCTCTGCTACGACGATTTGCAGTTACCCTGGCCCCCCTCTTACAAAGTGGATGTTATCAACCGGCCCATGATCTCGGCACCGGTAATTCTGAAATCGAGGATATGTTGACCTTTGTAGGAGTCCAGCGAAGTCGGAGAGAACCCTCTCGTCTTCTGGCCGGATTTTACACCGGGCTGACAGTCATTACAGGAGCTCAGGTTGCCGTCCAACATAGGAAACTTAAATTGGCCGGACTTCGGGTTGCCCTTCAGGGTTTTGGAAAGGTCGGGGCAGCCGTTGCCCAGGGTCTGGTAGAACGAGAGGCCCGTATGGTGGCCATCTCCACCTCACAAGGAGCCCTTTACCATCCTCAAGGTCTACCCGTTAAAGAACTCTTGAGGTTGTCCCAACAGGTCGGAAGTGAACTGGTACATGTCTATAAAGAAGCCGAACTTATACCCAAGGAGGACTTGCTGACCCTCCCGGTAGATCTTCTCTGCCCTTGTGCCACCAGTGAAAGTATCCATACAGGAAATGCCAAACAGGTCCAGGCTGGTATCATCAGTCCAGGGGCCAATTATCCGGTTACATTGGAAGCCGAACAAATCTTGCAAAATCGAGGAATTCTTTGCCTGCCTGATTTTGTCACTAACTCCGGGGGGGTATTAGGAGGAACGATGACCTTTGCGGGATTGGATTCGAAGACCATACAGCAGTTAATTGAAGAAAAACTGGCCCCCCGGATCGCTGCGTTGATCCAGAGTGCCGAGAAACGAGGGGCGTTGATCAGCCTCATCGCCCAACAAGAGGCTATGCAACGATTCTTAAAAATCAAACGACAAACTGAACAATCCGGCTTCCTGGGAGGACTCTTCCAAAGAGGTCTGGTCCTATACCGGCGGGGCCTCATACCCGGATTTTGGGTAAAGGGATTAGCCTCCCGCTACTTTGCGGCTAAGCTCCAATAAAATAGGAAGATACAAGTTGGTTGTTGACAATCCACCGTCTATAAGCTAATTAATTATCCAGGGTATCTTATTCCTTACTATCGGTTGTTCGCCATTAAATGGATTCCTCGTCTTCCCAAGTAAGCCGTCGTCATATATTTGATGGAACCCTACGGGTTTTCCTGGCAGAAGCTCTATTTTTACCAACGGGCCTGATAACCACCGTTTTCCTCACGCATCGGCTGGGGTCCTCGGGGTATGGTTTGTATGCCCTGGTTGCAACCTTAATTGCCTGGATTGAATGGGGCATTGCCTCGCTTTTTTCACGTCCCACCATTAAGTATATCAGTGAAGCCGAGGATTGGCGACCTGTTGGAGCCAGCCTGATTCGGCTTCACCTTTTGGTAAGTACAGGAATAGTTGCCCTGTTATGGCTTCTAAGTACTTTCATTGCCCGACTCCTTCATGAACCCATACTTGCTGCTTATATCCGGTTGTTTGCCTTAGATATTCCGCTCTTCAGTATTACCTACGCCTACCGAAATATCCTGATCGGTCTGGGTAGCTTCAGGCAACGGGCCCTCATCAGTGCAGGTCGTTATATCGCGAGACTCTTGTTGATCGTTCTCCTGGTCGAGTTAGGCTTTTCCATACCCGGTGCCATTCTAGGCAGTATGGGAGCCTCCCTGGTGGAATTCCTTATCGGCTACTTCTATCTTCGACCTTCCCTGTTTGGCCGTTCTAACCTTCCCACCTGGAAATTTTGGGAAAATGCCATTCCGTTGTTCCTATCGGCCCTGAGTGTAAGTCTCTATAACCGGCTAGATCTCTTTATTTTGAAAGGATTGGGAGCTACTACAGAACAAACAGGGATCTACAATGTAGCACAAAATTTAGCTGTAATTCCAGGTACTTTTGCCCTATCCTTTTCTCCCCTTCTCCTCTCCACCTTAAGCCGTCTGCTACGTACCGGAAACAGTTATCAGGCTAAGGAGTTGGGTCGTGATGCCATGCGTTTGGTTATTGGGCTATTACCCTTTACGGCCATGGTTGCCGGGGCCGCTCCGGATATTGTCCAGTTGGTTTTTGGGCCTACCTTTTTGCCTGCGGCACCTCTCTTGGCGCTGTTAAACTTCGGTTCCATGATTTTAGTCCTGGTATCGGTGGCCACCTCCATTCTGATTTCTGTTAATAGATCTACCTGGGCCTTTGCACTGACCGGACCTCTGCCGCTTTTAGCCATCGTGGGTCATCTGGTGTTAATTCCCAGGTTAGGGGCTCTGGGGGCCTCCCTGGTTACAGCCCTGGTGGCCAGCCTGGGCGCGGGGATGGCCGTATTAACCGTCTATTATATCTGGCAGATCCTCCCCCCGGCAGGAACCCTGTGGCGAAGCATCCTGGTTTGCGGACTTGCTTACCTGCTGGCTGTTCTCTGGCCTGTTCCCAATCTGTTGCTTTTAATAAAATTACCCATTATTGGATTCCTTATTCCCCTGGCTTTTTTAGCACTGGGTGAATTCAGTGCCAAAGAGATTGCCTGGGCCCGCGCATTCCTCTATCGGCAAATCCTGCCGAGTTAGCCTTCCCTCAAGATCTGATCCGCCCCGATTTAAGAACTTCTTCTACTTCCCGTCATATTCGATGGGAATAACCTGAAGGGTTAATTTTTCCAGATTCCGGAGAACAGTAATCGGATAGGCCACCCGGACTGGATGTTCGGTCAGGAAACGGTGAATATCATCTACTCCACTCACAGGCATATCTCCTAAAGCGATAATAATATCCCCCTCTCGGAGTCCGGCCTGTTCGGCGGGGCTTCCTGGATTTACAGACAGGACCAGAACCCCCGTTTCGTTGGGCAAATGAAAAGTCCGTATCCAGCTCCGATGTAAAGGTCGTAATTGCCCTGCAATACCCAGATAACCTCGGGTCACCTTTCCTGAGGTAATAAGTAAGGCCGCCACATGTTTAGCCGTATTGATGGGAATGGCAAAGCAAATTCCCTGAGCAGGCATGATAACGGCGGTATTAACCCCGATGACCCGACCCCTGGAATCTACCAATGCCCCCCCAGAACTCCCAGGATTGAGGGCGGCATCGGTCTGGATGATATCTTCAATAAGTCGCCCACTTTGGGTTCTTAAAGAGCGTCCTAAAGCACTAATCACCCCTGCCGTAACGGTACACTGAAAACCATAGGGGTTTCCGATAGCAATGACCAACTGCCCTACCTTCAGCTTTTTAGAATCTCCTAACTCGGCCATGGGAAGACCGAAAGCATCATCGATGCGTATAACGGCCAGATCCGTTTGAGGATCTTCTCCAATGACCCGGGCCACATACTTGCGGCCATCATTCAACGTTACTTCAATTTTCTTCGCCTCATGAATCACATGGCTGTTGGTTAAAATAAAGCCATCTGGAGTCAGGATGATCCCGGATCCGCTTCCCCTGGCCTGAAAAGGTACCAGATAACCTTGCTGGGTTCGCCCTTTTCGCTCCACTGTCACATCGATATTCACAACCACCGGGCTTAGTTTCTCGGCTACCTTGATCACAGCATGGGAATAGGCATCCAACAGATCCTCATCGAATTCGGCTTCCTCTTTAGTCCCCACACTGCCTTGGGAATATTCCCCGTTACCCGAAGTAAAAAGATACGCGTAGGAGTCCATAACTCAAAGCTCTAAGTCCTCGTTAAAACGTGAAGCCGTTAGAACGTCAAACTTAGAACCTCTGTCTTAAACATTAGTTTTATTGTGTTATATATCAATATAACACAAACCACCTCTCTTGCCAAGGGAAAGCGATAAAAGCCCTTTCCCCGCCGGGTCCGCTCCCCCTTAAAAACTTAAATGGGAAGGTAAGTTTCTAACCTTAGAGAAGGGAGGTCTGGAAGAACCTGTAAACCTTCTTCCGTACAAAGTGACGGAAAATTTTACAATCTGTTATTTTAAGCAATTTTCTCTTAACCGGTTATTTTCTCTGGATTTTAATCCCTATTCCTCCCCTCCTAAGGGATAAATTCTACCTCTTAAATGTCAGATTTTTTTACGATTT
>DATMBG010000024.1 GCA_035559535.1 Candidatus Limnocylindrales bacterium | reverse complement strand
CCTCCCGCCCCTACACAGGAGAGGGGGAGTGAGGGCCTACGCGCCAAGACAGGATAAGAAGGTTAGCCCCGGCGGGGCAACCTGTGGGTAGTCCCTGGCGTAAACCAGGGGAAACTAAATCCTGTTCACGTAGGGGCATAGGTACCAGGATAAGGTTTGGGAAATTGGCCTGGAGATCTGTCGGTTCCCCTCTCTCGCAGCGTGGGAGAGGGGTCTGGGGTGAGGGAAAGAAGAACCTG
Organism: Candidatus Limnocylindrales bacterium; assembly: GCA_035559535.1. Taxonomy (NCBI): domain Bacteria; kingdom Bacillati; phylum Chloroflexota; class Candidatus Limnocylindria; order Candidatus Limnocylindrales; species Candidatus Limnocylindrales bacterium. The sequence goes on along the minus strand of DATMBG010000024.1, from coordinate 12,233 downwards.
TTATCCGCATAAGAATAAAAACTATCAACAGGTCGCCCTGCCATGGTTAATTTAAGAAAGCGGGGATGAAGGATAACTGCCAAAACATGAAAATTGCCTTTGCCCATGATTGGCTCAACGGGATGCGAGGGGGAGAAAAATGCCTGGAGGCTCTCTGTGAAATCTACCCCCAGGCGGTTCTCTATACCTTACTTTATGAGAAGGGAAAGCTGACCTCTACCATCGAAGGAAGGCGTATTTATACCAGTTTTATTCAAAGGCTTCCCTTTGTTTTCAAGAAATACCGGCAATATCTTCCCTTGTTTCCCACAGCCATAGAGCAATTCGACCTCAGGGATTATGACCTGGTGGTTAGTTTGAGCCACTGCGTGGCCAAAGGAATTTTAACCAGACCTGCCACCTGTCACATTTGTTACATTTTAACCCCCATGCGATATGCCTGGGACCTTTATCAGGACTATTTTGGTCGGGAAAAAATCCGGGGGTTTCAAAAATGGATGATTCCCTTTTTTCTCAATTATCTCAGAACCTGGGATGTAGCTTCCAGTAATCGGGTAGACTATTTTGTTGCGATCTCCGAGCATGTAGCCCGACGGGTACGAAAGTACTATCGGCGAGAATGTGACGTCATTTATCCTCCTGTGAATACCGGGTTTTATACCCCCGGTGCCCAGGATGGAGATTATTTCTTGATAGTTTCCGCCTTTGCCCCCTACAAGCGGATCGATCTCGCCATTGAGGCTTTCAATCGGTTAAAACTCCCCCTCAAGATCATTGGTAAAGGTCAGGAGGAGAAGGCTTTAAGACGATTGGCCGGAACTACCATTGAGTTTTTGGGTAGTCTTTCCGATGAGGAAGTCCGGGATTATTACCGCAGGTGTCGGGCGTTGATTTTTCCTGGGGAGGAAGACCTGGGGTTAACGCCCCTCGAAGCTCAGGCCACCGGACGACCCGTTATAGCCTATGCCCGGGGCGGTGTACTGGAAACCGTTATAGAGGGGGTTACTGGACTTTTCTTTCAGGAGCCAACTGTGGAAAGCCTCTGTCAGACCATCATTCGATTTAATCAGATGAGTTTTGACAAAACCAAAATCCGAGAGCAGGCCCTCCGATTTAGCAAAGAGCGATTTAAAGCAGAGATGAAAGCTTATATAGAAAATAAGGTAAAAGAGTATTTTCGTTAAACCTTGAATTCATGGTTTAGATAGGAGGATCGCATGAAAGAAAAATGGTTTTTAGGGATAGTCTTGGGGATAGCTCTTTGTACTTCCCCGGTAATAGCCCAAGAAAAAGTTGATAACTCCGAGAAATTGGGACAGGTTCACTTCCCCATTTCGTGTAATTCTGAGGTTCAGAAGCAATTCGAGCGTGCCGTGGCCCTGCTTCATTCCTTTTGGTTTGAAGAAGCAGGTAAAGCTTTTGCGGCTGTTACAGAGAAAGATCCAGATTGTGGGATGGGTTATTGGGGAATTGCCATGAGCTTCTATCATCCCCTTTGGGAGCCGCCCGGCGAGGCGGATTTGAAGAAAGGGCAGGAAGCCGTCGAAAAAGCCAAAGCATTGGGTGGAAAGACCCAACGGGAGCGGGATTACATTTCGGCTGTCGAGGTGTTTTATAAAGATGCCGACCGGCTCGATCACCGAACACGGGCCCTGGCTTATCAGAGGGCGATGGAAAAGGTTCATCTAAACTATCCGGAGGACAGGGAAGCAACGGCCTTTTATGCCCTTGCCCTTATTGCCACGGCGAGTCCAACCGATAAAACCTATACGAATCAGAAGAAAGCTGGAGAGCTTCTGGAGAAAATTTTTGCCCAAGAGCCCAATCATCCCGGGGCAGCCCATTACCTCATCCACGCTTATGATTTCCCACCCCTGGCAGATCGGGCCCTTACCGCGGCTCGGAGATACGCAAAGATTGCCCCCTCAGTTCCCCACGCCCTCCATATGCCGTCCCATATTTTTATCCGACTCGGCTTGTGGGATGAAGCCATTGCGTCCAGTCTTGCGTCTGCGGCTGCGGCAAAGGATCAAAACCTGATATTCGAACAATTCCATGCCCTGGATTATGGAGCCTATGCTTACCTGCAGCAGGCTAGGGATGCTGAGGTCAGGCGGATCCTCGAGGAGCTAAATACCGTCCAGGAGCCTGGAGAGAATATGGCCTTGGCCTATGCTGCTGCAGCCATCCCGGCCCGTTATACCGTTGAAACCCGACGTTGGGTTGAAGCGGCTTCCCTTGAGCCTCGCCCAGGTCGTTATCCGGCTGCGGAGGCCATAACCTATTTTGCCCGGGCCATCGGATCTGCACGGATGGGCGACACCGCCAAAGCTCGTGAAGCTGTTGAAAAGCTTCAGGCAATCCATGAAAAGCTCCTTGAAGCCCGGCAGACCTACTGGGTCGATCAGGTTGAAGTTCAGCGCAGAGCCGCGGCTGCCCTTCTGGCCCATGCCGAAGGAAAGAACGATGAGGCCTTAAAGCTGATGCGGTCTGCTGCCGATCTTGAAGATTCCCTGGGAAAACCCGGTGTAACTCCAGGTCCTATCCTTCCCGCACGGGAGCTCCTGGGAGATTTACTCCTTGAGCTTTATGAACCAGCCCGTTCCGCCCAGGCCATGGTCTGTGCCGACTTACTGGAAGATTCCTTTGTTGAGGCTCGGGAACCTGCGCAGGCTCTGGTCGAGTTTGAAACTTCCCTTAAAGCTTTCCCGAACCGTCTTCATGGCCTCTATGGTGCAGCCAAGGCGGCCGAACTTTCGGGGAATTACGAAAAAGCCAGGGAATTCTATACAAAACTCCTGGAGGTTTGCAGGTGTCCGGACAGTCAGAGGACCGAGCTTCGAGAAGCAAAGAAGTTTCTGGCCAGGAAGTGATACTACGGGCTTCATTGGAGGGCAGATTGAAAACGTATTTGTTTCCTTACTCAATCAAGATCATCATTCTGTAGCGCGTCATTTCGTATCGAATTCTATTGATGCCTCTCCTCAACCTCTACGCTCCACCAGGAGCAATCTGTTTGGAATCTGTCCTGGACAGGCCGTTCCTAACGGAGCTTCACACATAGGGTTGGGGAGCTATTTTGCTATAAACAGATTATCCCTAACAGAGTTTTAAGGAAGGTATATGAAAACTAACTTTACAAAGTAATGGTGTAAAAAAACAGTTAGGATTCTGACCCAGGCCCCCCGATAGGATAGAAAACCGTTTATCAAATCTGCAAGTTCGTAGATTCTCCGATCAGAGAAGACGCCGAAAGAGCCTCCAGAAGTACTTTCCGGTCAGTCGGATTGGCCGAATCAAATAATAAAGAAAAAAGAAAGATGCCGGTAGGGGTAGAAATTGATGGTCTTCGCGGGTCGGGGTTATGGCAAGATAGGGAAGATAAAGACCATATCGAACCCTGTCCTGTAAACGCTCCCGCATCTGGAGATAAAGGGGTTGGAAAAGGGAGGGTTCGAAAATTCCAGGTCGAGGGTTTGACTTCTGGAGAAGTTTGTTGGATAACCGCCGGGCAAGATTTTTTACCACCGGATCGGACAGCTTTTGAGAGATTTCCTGGGGAAGGGAAGTGCCCAGAAGATCGGTAGCTAAATAAAGGCCCAGCAACAAGGCCCGCTCTCCACCCAGGGTCCTGGCCTGTTCCAGTGTCCATTCCCAGTCTATGTCGGGATGGGTTCGAATCAGTTCGGCAATATCACAGATCCATCCTATCCTTTCCCATAAATGTTTGGCCCCATGTATACAGAGAATAAGGAGTAAATCCTCGGAAGAGAGCGTCAGAACCTGGGTACCCTGGAAAGATACCGGAGTAAGGCGACTCCATAAGGACTCCGGATCGGGGAAAGAGAGGTATTTCTGGGTAGTTGCCGTATGTAACTCTACCACCCCTATGCCATCGTCCCGGGTAAAGGGGAGTTGTCGATGGAATTCCAGATAAGCTTCTTCACGTGTGGAAAAGAAAGGATATTTCGGCCGGTACCCCTGGGAAATTAAAAGATCCTTGGCCTTCAAGATATCCTGCTTGCGGATTAAGATGTCCAGATCATCGAAGTGCCGAAAGGCAAGATTTCCATATGCAGACAGAGCCAGAATCGGTCCTTTGTAGGGAATCGCAGTAATTTTATGGACCTCCAACAGGCTCAAGAGTTTAAGCAGTTCTCCGGTCAGGAAAAGATTACGCCGGACATTACCATGAAAAAAGTCTCGTAGTTGATCCAGAATAGTTTTCGGAACAACTTCCGGGCAGAGGATGTTAAGGTGCCAGTACAAAAGCGGCGTCGTTCTGTGCAACAGCGCCGTCCGGAGCAAGTAATCCCAGTCTAACCCCTCCTGCGATATTCTCTTAATTCGTTCGGCCCTTTCAGGATCCATATGGGTCCTGGCACAATCCAGGAGTAGTTCGACTTCGGGGCGAATACCCCATATTGAAATTTTATTGGAAATTCCGGACAAGGTCTTCCTCCACCATCTGTACCACATTGAAGAGACTTGAAAGGGAACGCGGCCTCTTCAAGCGACGGATGGCTACTTTTTTAGCAAGGCTGGCACATCGCAGGAAGTGAGAAGAGACCTCTGAGGATCGAAGCAGTTTAATCCCATAGAAATGGCGTATCAGTTCTATTAAGGTTTCCTGAGGTTGGATAGATTCGATCTCAGGAATCTGGCCTTCGGCCAGGACATAGATACACCGCAGGGGTAAGGGATGAGGGGAAAACCCCTTTGTAATCCGCTTACCACGTTTTTCCAGATGAGGATGAAGGGAATATAGCATTCCCGGATCTTCTCCCAGAGCCGTGACTGCTTCCGGCCAAAGCTTGAGTTGTGGAAAACCCGGAAATACCAAGGGATGGTCTTTAGCTACCTCAACGGCCGTTATATCATCCGCCACTACCCCGTGCCCTCGGGCATACAGGGCAGCAACCGTAGTAGATTTACCCCAACCCGGCCCGCCTAGAAAAGCAATCGCAGCACCGTTCATCGAAACAGCACTGGCATGGAACACTAAAAGTCCTCGTTGATGGAGTAGTACTCTCAGAGCCGGTCCTAAGATGAAAAGCCGAAGAACCCGCTCCTCCACTCCTGGAACCGGGTCTATAAGAATTTCCCTCCCCCCTCGTATCAGGAACGTTCCGGCCTCTTCATAGAAAAGATAAATCCCTTCATCGGTCATCCAAAAATGACTCCTTCCATCCACCGGCTCCGGCAGACCGTATGCTACCTTTTCCAGACGAACCATGACATCTGCTTCCGCTTCACCCGGTACAAGCTCCGGTAAGGACAAAGTGGAGTGGACCGTCAGACCATATGCCAGATAAGAAAACATGCGCCTCTCCTCCGGGAAATTATACCAACCCGCAGAAATGGTAAATCCTCTCTATGCTCTCGTATCCTTCTGATTGAATAAACCGCCTAGCCTCATAAAGACCACAGTCTTTAATTTAAGAGAAGTCAATACGGTGAATAGACAATAGCTTTTATCATACCAACTCTCTATAATAGGGGATAACCATTAACTATATCGAAATTCCTGTACTTCTATAGTTACAGCAGGTAGCCTAAAGTTAGATCGACTGGAGGACCCTCCAAATATCTTGTAATCTGCTCCACGGTACCGTATACCGTGAGTTGAGGGGCATGATAAGGTTTCTTTGTCGGCTTCTCCTCTCCTTCAAACCCTAACAAATTCGCTTCCTCTTTTTTCATGGTCTTAAACTCCTTTCATGAAAAGGGTTGATGGTTATCTCGGGTTCCTATAAATTACTGGGTTTAGTTGCCGTTTCTCCACCTCCTTTCTGAAAGAATTCATGGAGTTAATCCGGTCTGGCGGAGCCACAAAGCTAACGTCACAGTTTTCCATACTGTAAGGGCACTGGAAGGATCTCTTTCATCCAGATATTGTTGATAAGCTTTACGTAGAGCAGGAATATCCACCTATTCCTCGACCCTGTTAGAGTTGTTCAGGATTACCTCTTCCAGACGTTCTCGCTCAAAGGCCAACAGCCCCTGGGTGAAGTTCGGGGCCAGGTTCGATTTGTCCCTTCGCCACTGGACTTCCACGGGCAAGACATCGGCCATAGCACGACGCAGAATAATTCGGGTCCAACCCCGGTAGAGTTTCTGTTCAGGAGGGAGGGCCAGGCAGAACTCTACCAATCGCCGGTCGAAGAAGGGATAACGGGGTTCGAGTGAAAAGGCCGCAGCAGCTTTATCGGCAACTTCAAGGGCAAAGGGAATAAGACCGGCCGTGAGCCGTCTCCAGTGATTCTCTCTTGAAGAGTAAGCCACATCCAGGTGTCCCTTCAGCAAGGTTTGGTAACGCTCTGTCAGGCCGATACGGGAGGCAAAATAAGGGTTAATAACCGTACCGACCATCCAATCCGGCCGGGCCCGTCCCCGGAGTACCCGCCAAACCTGTCGTATCGGTTTGGGCGTGAAGGGTCTAAGAACATACATTCGAAAAAGCCGCCAGGGTGAGCGATTAAAATACCGGGAGAGATCCTTAATTTCCATGATCAGGGAGTACCATTTTCCGGCACGGAAAAGTTCGGTTAACAAAGAAAGACCATGAGACACGGTGGTATCCCCATCCAGACCGTCCAGAAAGACTCGAACATTTTGTTGATGGGCGGCCTTGTATAGGCCCCAGTGTATGAATAAATTAGGGGTGTAGAAGGCTTCATCCTCATGCCAAAACATACGTTCCAGATCGGTTAAAGGGCTCAACCTATCTGCAGGAATATAGTGCGGCTTTAATCCGTCCTGAGCCAGAACGGCATTGATAAACGGCCGTTCGTCACATTGGGGAACCGTATCAAAGATGGCAGAAAACGTCTGTAATCCCCGGCTATGGTCCTGGGCCAGGATTTTCCGGGCCATACAGACAACGGAGGAGGAGTCTAACCCTCCGCTTAAGGTTGAGCCTATGGGAAAAGCACTTCGCAGACGACAACGAACTGCTTCCCTGAAGAGATCGTGGAAGGCTTCGGCATACTCTTCGTTTGAACCGTAGCGGATGTCATGGGTGGGATCCAGGGACCAGTAGGAGTGTATCGATACTTTCTCGCGGTCTACGGTCATACAGTGACCCGGCGGAAGACGGAAAATTTCCCGATAAAAGGTAATAATCTTGTCCTCCAGGATCGATACCAGGTAGTCGGCTACCCTTACTTCGTTAAGCCGTCGTGGTACCTCTGGAAGACAAAGAAGTGCTTTAATTTCAGAGGCAAAGGCAAAGATCCGATCAGAATGATAATAATAAAAAGGTTTAACGCCAAAGGGATCCCGGGCACAGAATAATACCTGCCTTCTGCGATCCCAAAGAGCAAAGGCAAAGTCTCCTAACAGCTTCTCTAGACAGTGTTCACCCCACTGCTCATAGGCCCTGAGAATCAACTCACCATCGGTAATTTCGTTGGACGGTGGGTCGGTAATCTCCAGGGTCGCTATCAACTCGTTGCGATTATCAATGCGGGCATCGGCAGTCAGGATAAAATCCCCGGTCTTGTTTGCCAGGGGAAGTTTTTCGTGAACAGACTCCGGGGTCGTCCACAGCCTTCCATGGCCGAGACCCATCGGTCCTTCCTGCCATGCCCCCGCACCGTCGGGTCCCCGATGGGCCAGGCTTTTTAACATGTGATCCAGATGCAGGGAATTTACAGGCCGGTTATCAGGATAGTAAATCCCAACGATGGCACTCATAACTTTTTCCCAGCCGGGGTAGATAACAGCGTATAGGAGGACAGATTTCCGCCACCTACCACGACCTTACCCCCACTCTCAGTCCAGGCATGGGCCTGCAATCGCCCATTTTTGTCTTTGGCAACACCGATGCGAAGGCAAGCAGGATGACCTTCCTGCTCAAGGAGTACCTGAGCGGCCAGAGCCTGAATCAGACAGGTCACTCCAGGTACATACCGACCGGCCACCCGGATGGCCCAGGCAATCCGCTCAAGGGATAAAGGATCGGCTTCTCGTAACCTTGCGGACTTCCATCGTATTCTCAGAAGAAGACCTTGCAGGGTTTGAAAGGCCAGCAACCATAACCCTAACCGGATTACCCCAAGCAGAAGCGCAGCTTTAATCAGGAGATGTCGATCCCGAGAGGGAAGGGACAAGAACCTATACAACCGTTTCATTCTTTACCTCGATGAGACCTTTGCCTGCCAGCTCCTGAAGCAGCACGAGTAAATCACGCTCACAACGCTCCTCTTCAACGTCGTACTCCCTCAAAAGGACTCCACGAATTTCGTCCACGGTTGTCGGTTCCTGGATAAGATTCCAAATCCGGGTCCCTACAGGATTCAAACCGTAATATATCCCATCCTTGAGATGCAGGATAACCATCTCCCCGGCCAGCTCGCAGGAAACCAGGTCTTTAACTGCTACAACAACTGAGTATCTGTATAGAGGATTCTCCATGTTGGAAACCCCGTTTCTCTAAACGTATCCCTTAATTTTTGTTTGTCCTGTATAGAACAAAATTTATCAATCCGTCAAGGGATTTTTTTAAAATTTTTAGCCAAAAGCCTCCTTCGGCCAACCTTTCCCGTTGGGAACAAATCCCTGGGTAACTACGTCTTATTTATCAGATTCGGTAAAATCTCCGGTAAAAACTTTCGGTAGAATTTTAAAAAACTGAAGCTTCTGTGAAAAAGAGGTATTTCCTGCAGTTTTTTCCTTCAAAAAGGAGGTTTTGGATGAAACAGCTTATTTGGAAAGTAACGGTGATAGGCATTCTGGTGGTGGCTGTATTATCCTCCTTCAGTTTCCAGGTCCAGGCTGCCGGAAAAAAGAAAAAGATATCGAGCCCAACCGGGCATAAAGTAACGATTTGCCATAGGACGGGCTCTAAAGAAAACCCCTATAGAAGAATTACTATCAGTTCCAATGCCTTGGATTCGCATCGGCGCCATGGAGATATTATTCCGGCTCCACCGGGAGGATGCCCTACCGGGCTTTAAGAACGATGAAACTAATGAGAGAAACCATCATCTTAAGAGATAGATCCATAAACAAAACTTTTGCCACAAGCGTGGGAAAAAATGACTGAAGGAGAATAACCGGTTAGAAACCCGAGAGTCAGAACTCAGAAGCTGGAAAACGGCAGACTTTTGCTTCAAAAAATAAGCTGACCCTGACCCTTTTCCGGGTTGGAGCCATGGCGTTAAGTCAAGGCTCTTTTCTCTGAAGGTCAGGGGAAAGGCCAAATCCGGTTATCGGATATCGGGCAGGCTGGTATGGCTTCTGAGTTCTGATTCCTGAGCAGGCGAGTCCAGGAGGAATAAGCTATGAAGAAAAATATCATCATCTTACTGCTGGCGCTCCTTCTTTCTTCGGTGGTAGCACCCTCGGTCGCGTCAGCACATCCCAGAACCCGGGTCATTATCGTTGATAGGGGTTATCATTCAAGAGCTGCCATTAAGGCAGCCCAGAGGGTCCTTCGGGCAGAAGGGTTATATTATGGGCCTATTGACGGAATTCTGGGTCCCGCCACACGGGAGGCTATTCGGAAGTACCAGTATCGGCATTATCTTCGGGTCACCGGGCGCCTGGATCGACCCACCATTCGGGCTATGGCGTTGAATCTCTGATCTTAGGATGGGGACTTTCGGACAAAGGGATGTATGGGAGTGTGGGGGTAGAAGATAGAACTTCCACACCCCTATACTCCCACCTTCTCCATATTCCTGCGTCCCACATTCCCAAAGTCTCCTGGTTTTAAGGTTCCACCCAGAATTCCGATTGAACCGGGATTGCTTTATTTCCGGCAAGGTCCGAAGCTTGAATTCTGAGGGTATGTTTACCCGGCCTTAAAGGTCGCTCCGGCACAAAGGCTACTTTGTCACGGTCGGGGTCGTATTCGGCCTCTACCCGAACCCCATCCAGTTCCATAAGGATAGAATCTTCATCCACGCCCTTACCCCGATCTTTAATAATGGCAGAGATTTCAGAAAGAGTGCCCTTGACTTTACTGTCAGGAGCGGGTCGAAGATCGGAAATAACCGGAACGGCATTATCTATACGAAGGGCATAGGTCGCCAAAAAATTGACTTCGGCAGAGACGGTTCGATGAGGGAGATTAAGCCGGTCATCCAGATAATCCCAATGCCTTTGGAGGGGGTCCCAGCGATAAACCCCCAACTTCTTGAGATCCTGGATCTGGGTCGGATAGCGGATTCCAACCGTTGCTTTCCGCTCCAGGGGTATTCCACGAGGACGAAACTCGTAAACCGGAGAAACCAGTGGCAAATCGGCTTCTTCTTGATAATCAGTTTCGGGAACAATGGTAATAAAGGTATCTTCGTAGAGAGCCCCTGGGGGGAAGGAGATAAACGTATCTTCCCCCCAACGGGCCGTCCCACCCTTCTGGGCAAAAATAGTTTGGACCAGGAAGAATTCGCGGACTTGATAAGTCTTTCCCGACCGGTCTGTTCCGGAAACTGTAATCTCGGCCTGTCCATCCAATCCTGGAATTAAATCATAGGTTCCCACAAATCTACCCGGCCTCTTTGAATCGGAAGATCCAATCTGACGAACCGGAACCTGGACTTTTTCCCCACCCTCTTGTTGTACGATTACTTCAGGGAAGGTACTCAAGGGCATGCCGGGAAGAATCACAATCTCAATAAAATTTCCAAAATCACGCAAACCGACGGTTATTCCCTGAAGCGATCCGGGAGCCCTGGAAGGCCGAGAAGAGTTGGGTTCCATAGCCGTGCCTGCCGGGCTTCTGATACTCTGTTGTATAGCCTGCGCTTTGTCTCCGCGTCTCCGTACTTCCGGGTTCTCACGGGGTGAGACATTTACACGTTCTACTTCGTGAACGACTCTGACCTTAAAAGTAGCCACAGCCTTATGACCAACGGCGTCTTCTGCTTGAATCTCGACGGTATGAAGACCTTCGGCTTCCTGATCTGTGTCCCAGATACCTCCCTTTCGGTTAAAACTTTTTGCATAGGGCATATGACCATAGGGATTGTAAAGCTTATAATAATATTGGGCCGGATAATAGCGGGTTTTATTGAAGTCATAGATCAGACCCACCCGATGGTTGGTTTTAAAAGTAAAGGTATCAAAACGGACTCCATACAGGGGTTTTCCATCGATGAGCAACTGCATGGCCTGTACACTACAATGATTCTCGGCCCCGATTTGGTCGTACATGGCTGCCCGAAACTGAATACGCCCCGACACCTCAGGTACTTCCCGCAGGGTATATTCAGAACCTGCTTTCTCAAATTTATATTCCCGGGGATCATGTTCCCCCTCCACATAAGATCCAGACCCCACAGGTTCCATCACGACCCTTTCGATTACCGGAGGTGTTTCATCTAAGTAATAAAAGCCGAGGGAGAAGGGATCCAGGGGATTTCCACCTCCTCTTCTGAGTTCGAAATGGAGATGGGGTAATCCGGCCCCCGTCTCGCCTGAGAAGGCAATGAGCTGACCCCGTCTAACCGCCTTCTCCAGAAATAAGTCACCGGGATATTTGGTTCCCTGGCTTCGCTGGGCTTGTTTGACAAAAGTTTCCAACCCCAGCCGCTCTTCCTCAAATTTGTCCAGGTGAGCATAGACACTCTCGATGCCATCTCTATGCCGGATGTAAAGGGCCTTTCCAAATCCTCGCTTCCGAACCGAGAGACGATAAATCACTCCGTCGTCTACTGCAAAAACTTTATAACCGATCTGACCGTTGGTTCGAAAATCAATTCCGCTATGAAGATGGGTTTCCCGAAAGTCACCAAAAACCGAGGAAAGACCTGCTTTGATCTCCAAAGGTGGGAACCAGCGTTCCGTGGCCGGCAATGAGGAATTATCTGATACCAGCAGGATACCGGCCAGCAAGGAGATCAGGATGCTAAAAATACACTTTCCTGAAACTCTTTTGTAACGGTTCAACCAGATCATGATTCCTCAGGCTCCTATTTCGGGTTCGTGACCCCTTTTTTCTTATTCCCGGGCGGAACCTCAACGTCGTTTAACTTGAGAACGAGTAAAAAAGGTCGAACCCGGGTAAACAGGCCCCTTTTTAGCTCTGCCGGGGCTGTTCAAACCTGAAACCAACGGCAGGGAGGCGAAACCCTGAACAAGACGCCGGCAACAAGATATTCTACTACACTGTTTACTTAGTTTTGTTTAACGTTTAAGTGGCCCTCACCCCCGACCCCTCTCCCCTCACCCCCATTCCCCCCTAGCCCCCCAGTTCCCCCTCTGTAGGGGCGGGAGGCCTCCCG
>DATMBG010000023.1 GCA_035559535.1 Candidatus Limnocylindrales bacterium | reverse complement strand
GAGTTCCAAGGCGCGAAGACGGCGGCCTTCGCGCCAATCCTTAGTTTGGTTTGACAGGGTCAGTTTCATAAAATTTATTTTACTTCCCTGTCTAACTTATAGCTAGAGATTATTAGCAATTTATGCAAAGATCAGTAGGTTAATTCCCCCCTAAAAGCTGAGTAGACAGGAAGGGGGATTTCTTTACTCATAGCGTAAGGCTTCTATGGGATCTAAGCGGGAGGCTTTTTTAGCTGGATATAGCCCGAAAAAGACCCCTACCAGCCCAGCAAATACAAAGGAAATGACAATAGAGGAGGGAGAAATCAGGGTAGGCCAGCCGGCCAGATAGGAAATTAATCTGGCAGATAAAATCCCTGCACCGATACCGATAATGCCTCCAATCAAGCTAAGTACAAAGGCTTCAATCAAAAACTGAAGCAGAATATCCTTTTCCTGGGCCCCTACAGCCATCCGGATTCCTATCTCACGGGTTCGCTCCGTCACAGAGACCAACATAATATTCATGATTCCGATCCCTCCTACGATGAGGGATACCGAAGCCACACTACCCAATAACATCGTCATGACTCGACTGGATTCCTCGGCAGCAGCGGCTGTTTCCAATTGACTTCGGATGGAAAAATCATTCTCTTGGCCAGGTTGCAAACGGTGGCGCTTGCGTAAAAGTTCGGTAATCTGGGCCTGAGCCTCCGAAGAGGCCTGCTCGCTGATTGCAGAAACGGAAATATTGTTAACATAGGTAATTCCCATGATCCGACTCTGTGCGGTAGTATAAGGGATCAGAATCACATCATCCTGATCCTGTCCCATGACCTGCCCTTTGGAACTTAGAACTCCTATCACTGTAAAGGGAACCTTCTTAATCCGGATGGTTTGACCGATAGGGTCATCTCCATTAAACAAGTTTTCTACGACTGTTTTGCCCACCACTGCGACCTTGGTCATGGCGTCTACATCTTGAGACGTGATGAATCGTCCGGATTCTAAGGGCCAGGCACGGATCTCCTGATAAGCCGGACCAACCCCATTGATGGCAGTAAACCAGTTCTGGTTATTATAAACCACCTGAGCGGTTGTCCGGGTCCCCGGGGATACCAGAGCAACGGCCGGACATTCTTTCTCGATGGCTTTGGCATCATCGGCCGTGAGGGTTATGGTACTTCCAAAACCGGTTCGAACGCCCCCCCGAGTTACACTCCCGGGAAATACAATCAGGGAGTTAGTCCCCAGTTTCTTGATAGCCTCCTCCGTAGAAGCTTTAGCCCCCTGAGCGATACCGATCATGGCAATGACGGCTCCTACGCCAATGATGACCCCAAGCATGGTTAGGGCTGAACGCATTTTATTACGATTCAAAGCCTTAAAGGCTATTCGAAAAATTGACAGCATAATTTTCTACCTGTTTCTGTTCCAGGAGCAGTTTGAGTTCTTCCTCTGCCCGGAGAGGTTTCTCAACCCATCTGTCCTGGACAATTTTTCCATCCCGAAAGGTCACAATCCTTTTGGTATAGGCCGCGATATCCGGTTCATGGGTTACCAAAACCAGAGTCATTCCCTCTTCATTGAGTTGCTGGAAAACCCGCATGATTTCTACACTCATGAGGCTATCCAGGTTACCTGTAGGTTCATCGGCCAAGAGAATAGAGGGCTTATTGATCAAAGCCCGGGCAATGGCAACCCTTTGTTGTTGACCTCCAGAAAGCTGGTTTGGATAATGAAACTCCCGCCCTTCCAGACCTACTTTTCTTAAAACCTCCAGGGCCCGGGCTTTTCGTTCCCTGGAAGGAACCTGGCTATACAATAAAGGAAGCTCTACATTTTCAAGGGCCGAGGTTCTGGGAAGAAGGTTGAAGTTTTGAAACACAAATCCCAGTTTTTTATTTCGCAATTGGGCCAGTTCTTTTTTATTGAGGCGGGTTACTTCGATTCCATCTAAGAGATAAGTTCCACTGGTGGGTTTATCCAGGCATCCCAGAATATTCATAAAGGTGCTTTTCCCCGAGCCGGAAGGTCCCATAATGGATACAAACTCCCCCCTTTGTATGGACAAAGAGACTTCCCTAAGGGCCAGAACTCGAATATCCCCCATGGAATAAATCTTAGAAAGACGCTCGATTTGAATCAAAGGGCTATCTAGCAAAGGGTTATCTATCTATCATCGTCCTTTATCAGCCATCCTTCTCAATCCGGGGGTTCCTGAAAGAGAATGGATAGCTGATAGAGGGATGACTCTTTTAGAAAGGTCGTCCAAAGCCAGGCGGTCTTCCGCTCTGCTGCGGACTCGCCGTTTTAAGTCCTTCGGTGCCTATGATAACTTCCTGACCTTCCTGAAGGGAATCCCCTTTAATTTCTGTATAAGTTCCATCGGTGAGACCGACTTCCACACTAACCGGGCGGGGGCCCGACTCACTTAATACCCAGACTCTACGGGTACCCCGTGGAGATGATTTGGAGGATCCGGAGTTTTTATCTCTTTTTTCCGACCCATAGGCCGTACCGGATCCATCGGAATTTCCTTCCTGGGAGGAAGACTTGATGGGGTTTTTCCCGGCTTGTAGAAAATCAGGTTTAAAATTGAGAGCGGCATTTAAAACTCTCTTCACACCCTCCCGTTTGGCCGTAATAATACTTACCGTAGCCGTCATCCCAGGCTTCAACTTTAATTCTGGATTGTCCACCTCAATAATTGTATCATAGGTCACCACATTCTGGGTGGTAATGGGCTGATTTCGAATCTGGGTCACTTTCCCACTGAAACTCTCTCCAGGATAAGCACTGACGGTAAAAATAACTTCCTGGCCTACTCGAACTTTCCCAATATCGGTTTCATCTATACTGGCATTTACCTGCATTCTGGTCAGATCTTGGGCAATGGTAAATAAAGTGGGGGCCTGCAGGCTGGCGGCCACAGTCTGACCCACATCGACACTCCTGGAAATGACGATTCCATCTATAGGAGAACGAATGGTGGTATGTTCCAGGTTGACCTTAGCCTGTTCAAGGGCAGCTTCAGCCTGTTTGATGGCAGCCACTGCTGCATCTCGCTTTGCAAGAGCCGATCGGTATTGGGCCTGAGTAGACTTAAGTTGGGCTTCCGCAGAATCTTCCTGCGCCTGAGCCGCTTTCAATTGTGCAACCGCTGAATCGTAAGCAGTTTGGGCCGTATCCCGATCACTGGCTGAAATTAAAGCTGCTTTGAAAAGCTCCAGACGACGCTGTAAGTTTTGGGCAGCGTCTTTAACGGCTACCTGGGCCTTTTCCACATTGGCTTTGGCGGTTTTTAAATTCGCC